>JBCCIK010000059.1:0-20080 GCA_039028255.1 Pseudomonadota bacterium
AAATCTGATTTGGCACAATCGCTTGCCAGCAAGATTATCGAGGCCATCAACAGCAATTGGAAATCCACCAAAGGACCGGTCGCCGCCCAGCGCGCCCGGCAGGATTACTCTGTACTTGCTCAGTGCAAACAGCTTTTGGAAGCGGCGGATGGCTTGAACAAAAATCTGCGGAACTAAGACTGCCTTCTCAGAAACCCGCCAGATAAAGGCCGGGCACCAAGTCGCTGTGCCGGGCGGGCTGACGTCAGCGCACTTTAACGGTGCTGCCGGTCTTATGGCTTGACGAACATTTTGCGTGGACGGTCGCAAAAACACGTGGCTGAACCCGTGTCGTTGATCAGAATCGACTCGGTGATTTCAAGACCCCAATCGTCCATCCACAGACCCGGCATGAAATGAAACGTCATGCCCGGCTCAAGCAGAGTTTTATCCTCCTGCCGTAGCGATATCGTCCGTTCGCCCCAATCCGGAGGATAGCTCAATCCGATTGGATATCCGCACCGGGCTCCGCGGCTGATACCCGCCCGTTCCAACGGCTGCGCCAGAGCCACAGCGATATCGCAGGCACGATTGCCCGCGCGCGCCGCGTTCAGACCGGCTTCGAGCCCTTCAACCAAGGCTGCTTCGGCACGTTTCAGTTCATCCGGAGGATTACCCAAGAAAACCGACCGACAGAACGGGGCATGATAGCGACGATAACAGCCGGACAATTCGAAAAACGTGCATTCAGAAGATTTGAATACGTCGCCATTCCACGTCAGATGTGGGGCGGCGGCATCAGCGCCGGACGGCAACAACGGTACAATCGCCGCGTAGTCGCCCCAGTCGTCACCAACGCCGGTAATTGCGTCGTGATAAATCTGGGCCACCAAGTCGTTCTTTTTCAGACCAGGTTCGACCCGTTTCAGTACGCCATCCACGATACGCTCGGAGATCCGAGCCGCCTTGTGCATAAACGTGATTTCCTCGTCGGACTTAACTGCCCTTTGCCAGTTTACCAGAGCCGTTGCATCAATCAGCACAGCATCGGGTAACGCCTCTGTCAGGGTCTGATGTGCCTTTGCGGAGTAGTAGTAATTGTCAAGTTCAACGCCGATCCGGTTTTGACCATGGCCGCATTCTTCAATCAGACGGGCCAGGTCCTGCATTGGATGGCAGACAGTCGATTGCACAAAGTGATCGGCGTATCCAAAAATTCGATCATCCTGCATCCACACCGTACGGCGCGCCCCGTTGGCATCCTGCATACGGCCCCACCAGATCGGGTCTTTGTCCAGAAAGACCAGACACCCTTGATGAACATAAAATGACCATCCTTCGTACCCGGTAAGCCAGGTGATGTTCGACGGATCCTCGACAAACAGGCAGTCCAGGCCCTGCCGGGCCATGGCGTGTCGTGTTTTGGACATGCGGCGTTCGTATTCCACACGGCTAAAGGCGGGGTCGGCATGCGACATCGGCATCTCCGTTCGGCATCAGACTTTGGTTGACACAACCCGACCATTCGTCTCACGTCAAATCAACAAGAACAGGGGACACGCATGCAAATCATCAACAACCCAAATCGCGACGGAGAAAAGCTTGTTCCGTCCGCGCCTTATCCGTCAACAGACGCCTTGCGTGCGGCCGACCTTTTGGCGCGCTGTCTGTCGGCCGCGGAAACGCCGCTGGCGGATGCAAGCGCATTGGCGCCGGTTGCGCATCTGTGGATCAAGGATGAGCGTACGCGCATGGGGCTTGGCTCGTTCAAGGCGCTTGGTGCCGCATATGTGATCGCCAATCATGCATCGGAACAGGCGGACGACCCGGATAGCGAAACGCTGTCGGGCGCGACATACGTGACCGCAAGCGCCGGAAATCACGGGTTGAGCCTGGCATTCGGAGCCAGGAAGTTTGGCGCAAGAGCCATTGTTTACATCGCTGAAACCGTCCCCGAAAGCTTTGCGGATCGCCTGCGCGGGCAGAATGCGCAAGTTGTGCGCAGCGGTGCCGACTATGCGGCAAGCATGGAGGCCGCAAGCGCCGCGGCGCAAGAAAATGGCTGGGTTTTGTTATCGGACAGCTCGTGGGACGGCTATTTCGAACTGCCCTACATTTTGATGGAAGGGTATCTGCAATTGGCGGCAGAGACAGTCCGACAATGCCCCGAGCCACCAACACATATTTTGCTTCAGGCAGGTGTGGGTGGCATGGCAGGCGCAGTGGCTGCGTACTTCCGCAAGGCGTGGGGGGACGACCCCATTATTGTTGTGGTGGAACCACAGGCCGCGCCGGCGCTGCAGGCAAGCATCACGGAAGGTCACTGTGTATTCGCCGATGGTCCGGACAGCATCATGGGGCGTCTGGACTGCAAAGAACCGTCATTGATTGCCTTGAACGGACTGGCCCGGGATGCTGATCTGTTCTTGACCCTGACCGATGACGAAGTGGCGGGCCATCTGAATGACATTGCCGGTGCCGGATTTGAAACCACCGCGTCCGGCGGCGCCGGTGTGGCGGCGGTCCTGAGCGATGCAACGCGTGACGCGATTGGCATCGACGCAAACGCCCGCGTTTTATGCATTCTGTCCGAGGTCGCCGAATGAGAGGCTTTGAACCGACCGAATTCGAAAGGAGAACCAGACAGGCACAGGATCTGATGCGCAAGTTCGGGCTGTCCGCGCTGTTGCTGACAACCGAAACGGATGTACGGTATTTCACCGGGTACCTGACCCGGTTCTGGGAAAGCCCGACCAGACCCTGGTTTGTGATTGTCCCGTTGTCCGGCAAACCCGTGGCCGTGATTCCGTCCATAGGCGCCGCCTTGATGGGTCAGACATGGCTCGACGACATTCGAACCTGGTCTGCGCCGGATCTGACGGATGACGGCGTTTCGCTTTTGGCGGACACACTGGTCCAGCTTGTGCCTTCGGACGGATGCATCGGCATGCCGGACGGGCACGAAACGCATGTGCGCATGCCTCTTGCTGATCTGGAGCGGGTTCGTGCCGCAATCGGACACCGGCGGCTGTTGGGCGATCATGGTATCCTGCGTCAGCTGCGCATGGTTAAATCCACGGCGGAAATCACCAAGATCGAAACGGCCTGTAACATCGCTGGCCGGGCTTTCAAACGTGTCCCCGAAATTGCGCGCGCCGGGGTTGGCCTGGATGAGGTCTTTCGAAAATTTCAGATGCTTTGCCTCGAAGAAGGGGCGGATTGGGTGCCTTATCTGGCTGGCGGGGCCGATCAAGGTGGGTATTCGGATGTGATTTCGCCTGCACACTCGGTCCCGTTGTCGACAGACGATGTGCTGATGCTGGACACGGGACTGGTCTGGGATGGGTACTTTTGCGATTTCGACCGCAACTGGTCGATCGGAACTGCCCAATCTGATGTCAAAGCCGCGCACGCTCGATTGGTCGACGCCGCGGACGCGGCATTCGAAATCACGCGGCCCGGGGTCACGGCGGCGCAGCTGTTTGACGCCATGAACGCCGTGCTGTCCGAAGGTGGCGCAGGCACGGATGCCGGGCGGCTGGGGCATGGGCTGGGAATGTCTCTGACCGAGTGGCCATCAATCATCCCCACTGATGATACCGAACTGGTGTCCGGTATGGTGCTGACCCTTGAACCGGGGATTTCAGTCAACGGCAAAATTCTGGTACACGAAGAAAACATCGTGGTGACCGAAGCCGGCGCCCGCTATCTTAGCCCGCGTATCGGGCCTGCGTTGGTCGAGCTATGAGACACATTGCCTATACCTTGGACCAGGACGATCCGGCAACATCGCCGCTTGGCCTGATCGTGCTACAATCCGACGAGACGCTGGAACCGGAATTCAGCAACTATTTCTCGGATCGTGTCTACCCGATCCATGTGACCAGAATTCCCAGCGGCATCGAAGTCACCACAAAAACGCTGGCAGACATGGAAACTGCCCTACCCGCGGCCGCTGAACTGCTGCCCGCCGCCAGACCGTATCGGGTTGTGGGATATGGCTGCACCTCTGCAAGTTCGGTTATCGGTTCCGACCGGGTGGAACAGTTGATCAAACAGACCTGCAATACCGAGCACGTCACCAACCCGTTGCGCGCTGCTGTTGCCTGTGCAGAAGATCTGGGCGTGTCAAAATTCGCGCTGTTGTCACCCTACATCGAAGACGTCAACGTCCCACTGCGCCGGGCATTTGCCGAACAGGGCATCGCAACAGATGTGTTTGGCACCTTTGGCGAAGCCGAAGAGGCCAAGGTTGTGCGCATTTCCCATCAATCGGTTGTTGACGGCGCAGTTGCGCTTGGCTCGGACACGGCGGTAGAGGCAATTTTCCTGAGTTGCACCAATCTGCGGACCTATGCTGCGATACCAGAAATACAATCCAGAATCGGAAAACCGGTTCTGTCCAGCAATCAAAGCCTAGCCTGGCACATGCGTTGGTTGAACGCCGCCCTGTAATTGCACGATTCAAGTTTTTATTACCAGACAAAGCACAAAACTGGTTGCTAATCGCCGCGCTTATGGCCTTTATTCGGGTATACGGTCCGCCAGATCCGTTGAAAACGGGCGCAATAAGGGCCGCACAGGGAGCCAAGTTGGTATATGTCAAATGACGCAGCGTTCGTCGAATTTCAGCGTGTCCAGAAGTCTTATGATGGGGAAATACTGGTCGTAAAAGACCTGAACCTTTCGATGCCGAAAGGTGAATTTCTTACGATGCTGGGACCGTCCGGGTCCGGCAAGACAACCTGCCTGATGATGCTGGCCGGATTTGAAACAGCCACCCATGGCGAGATCATGCTGGATGGTCGCCCGATCAACAACATTCCGCCGCATAAACGCGGAATCGGTATGGTGTTTCAAAATTACGCGTTGTTTCCGCACATGACGGTTGCAGAAAACCTGTCTTTCCCGCTGGAGGTTCGCAAGATCGACCGCTCTGCGCGGGAGCAAAAGGTCCAGGCCGCGCTCGATATGGTACAAATGGGTCAGTTCGGGGGGCGCCGCCCTGCGCAACTATCCGGCGGTCAGCAACAGCGGATCGCATTGGCTCGTGCGCTGGTTTTCGAGCCCGAGCTGGTGCTGATGGATGAACCGCTGGGCGCGCTGGACAAACAGCTTCGGGAACATATGCAGTTTGAAATCACGCGGCTGGCTCATGAGCTGGGGATTACAACTGTTTATGTGACACATGACCAAACCGAGGCGCTGACAATGTCGGATCGGGTTGCCGTGTTCGACGACGGGCGCATTCAGCAACTGGCCCCGCCCGATCAGCTGTACGAGGAACCCGAAAACAGCTTCGTCGCGCAGTTCATCGGTGAAAACAACACCCTTGAAGGCGTAGTGAAATCAATTGACGGCGATACCTGTCTTGTCCAACTGGACGACGGTTCGGAAATCGATGCGGTGCCGATCAACGTACACAAAGCCGGCGACCGCACAAAAGTATCGATCCGCCCGGAGCGCGTCGAATTCAACAAGGACCGTCTGCGCGCGGATGCTCATACTCTGAAGGCACGGGTCAAGGAATTCATCTATATGGGGGATGTATTCCGCTTTCGCATGTCCGTGGCCGGCAATGACGAATTCATTGTCAAAACCCGTAATGCACCCGACGCCGTTCGCCTGACCTCGGGCGAGGAAATCGAAATAGGATGGTTGCCACAGGATTGTCGTGCGCTCGACGCATAGACCAGACCGCGCGAGACAAGCGCGGCTTCATTGAGGGACCGGTTGGTTAAAACCCGTGAGCCAGCCGATCACACAAGAAAACGGGAAGTACTGGGAGTTACACATGAAACCAACAAAGACATTGCTTACTGCGGCTGCGCTTGCGACGGCGGCTGGCGGTGTGACGGCCGAAGAGATGACCATCGTCTCGTGGGGCGGCGCTTATTCCAAATCGCAGTTAAAGGCCTATCACGAGCCCTATTCGGAAAAAACCGGCGTCACCATTCTGAATGATGACAGCTCGGCCGAAGCGGTGGCAAAGCTGCGCGCAATGAATGAGGCGGGCAACATCACCTGGGACGTGGTTGACGTTGTTGCAGCGGACGCGATTCGCCTGTGCGACGAAGGTCTGGCGATGGAAATCGACTTTGACACGCAACTGGCCGCGGCACCGGATGGCACACCTGCCTCTGAAGACTTCGGTGACCTGCTGGTCAGCGACTGCTTTATCCCGCAGATCGTATATTCGACTACCTTCGGATATCGCACCGATCTGGTTGGCGACACACCACCGACAGAAGTCTGCGCTGTGTTCGATCTGGAAGCCTATCCCGGCAAGCGCTCGCTTGAGAAGCGTCCGATCAACAACATGGAATGGGCGCTGTTGTGTGACGGTGTAGCCAAGGATGACGTCTATGACGTTCTGGCCACTCCGGAAGGCCAGGATCAGGCCTTGGCCAAGCTCGACACAATCAAGGACAGTGTTGTCTGGTGGTCGGCGGGTGCCGATACGCCTCAGCTGCTGGCCGACGGCGAGGTTGTGATGGGTTCGACCTATAATGGCCGCTTATTCAGCGTGATCGAAGAACAGAACCAGCCCGTCGCCATGCTGTGGGACGCGCAGGTCTTTGATCTGGACGGTTGGATCATTCCGGCCGGTCTGAGCGAAGAGCGTCAGAAACAGGCTCTGGACTATATCATGTTCGCAACCGACACGCAGCGTCTGGCGGATCAGGCCAAGTGGATCTCGTACGGCCCTGCGCGTGCTTCGTCCGCGCCGCTGGTAGGTCAGCATGCCGAGCTGGGCATCGACATGGCACCGCACATGCCGACCGATCCGGAAAATGCCAAGAACACGTTCCTGTATAACTACGAGTTCTGGGCAGATTACCGCGACGACATCGACGCCAAATTCCAGGCGTGGCTGGCACAATAAGCGTTTGACTTCATAAGATTGTCGGGGGCGGCCCAACGCCCCCGGCTGCAAAAGTACCCGAGGGGCACCGATGACTGACGCCACCCAACACACCTCCGGTCCTATGCTGGCCGCAGACGGAACACCGCTCAAACAGTCTTTGGCGCGGTCGCTGCGACGACAAAAGCTTCGGGCTCTGCTGCTGGTGGCCCCGTTGTTGCTGTTTGTCCTGTTGTCTTTCATCGTGCCAATCGCGTCGATGCTGTTCCGATCAGTGGAAAACAGCATCGTGCAAGAAACACTGCCCCTGACCGTCGAAGCGCTGCAAAGCTGGGATGAAACCACCGGAGAATTGCCGGACGAAG
Source organism: Pseudomonadota bacterium (assembly GCA_039028255.1). GTDB lineage: Bacteria > Pseudomonadota > Alphaproteobacteria > Rhodobacterales > Rhodobacteraceae > Ruegeria. The sequence goes on from JBCCIK010000059.1 coordinate 7,210, forward strand.
CGGTTTATGACGCCTTTGTGCGCGACATGGTCGTTGCCGTCGACAACAAGACCCATACGCGGCTGGGCTCGCGTTTGAACTACGAAGAAACTGGTATGTCTTCGATGTTCCGGCGCTCGGGCCGCAAGCTGGGCAGAATGGATCCGGTGGCGGACGCGCCGTTCAAGGATCAGGTGATCGAGATTCACGAGGGCTGGGGCAACCCCGATACATGGGCAGTCATCAAAACGCACTCGCCCGCCGTTACCAATGGTTATTTCCTGAACGCGGTGGATATGCGTCGCACGCCCGAAGGTGCGCAGGTGCAGCCCGAAGACAAACAGATTCTGATCAAGCTGTTTGGGCGCACTTTGTTCATGTCGCTGGTGATTACGGCCTCGTGCATCCTGCTGGCCTACCCGGTCAGCTATCTGTTGGCGACATTGCCAATGCGGGTTTCGAATCTGCTGATGATATTGGTGCTCTTACCCTTCTGGACATCGCTTCTGGTGCGTACGTCAGCCTGGAAGGTGATGTTGCAACAACAAGGGGTGATCAATGAAACGCTTGTCTGGCTGGGATTGGTGGCCGATGACGCAAGACTGGTGATCATCAACAACCAGATCGGTACGATCATCGCGATGACACATATCCTGCTGCCGTTCATGATACTGCCGATGTATTCGGTGATGCAGACCATTCCACCGTCCTACACCCGCGCGGCGAAATCCATGGGGGCGACCAACTGGACAACATTCTGGCGCATCTATTTCCCGCAATCCATTCCGGGCATCGGCGCGGGGTCAATCCTCGTGTTTATTCTGGCGATCGGATACTACATCACACCCGAAATCGTTGGCGGCACCAAGGGTGTCTTCATCTCGAACCGGATTGCCTATCACATCTCGTCTTCGCTGAACTGGGGGCTGGCCGCCGCACTGGGTACGATCCTACTCGGCGTCGTTTTATTGCTCTATTGGTGCTACGACAAGATTGTGGGCATCGACAACGTTAAGCTGGGATAACGACATGGCTGCATTGACCCCGATTTCCCGCAAACCAATGTCGATGGTTCTGCCCAGCGTTGCTCTGGCGGGCGCGTTTGCGGGTGTTTTTGTCGGTGCCGGCAACGGGTCCGTTTTTCTGGGAATACTGGGCGGAGCGGCGCTGATTGCTGCGGTGGCCTGGGTCTACATTACTGTGCTCAAGAATGAGCAACTGGCACGCTGGATCAACATTTTCGGTTTTGGCATCGTCGGCTTTCTGGCCTCGGGCCTGATGGGGGGCGTGCTGGGCCTGTTGAGCGGGTGGTTCTTTGTCTGGTTCATATACTGGCTGTACGAGGGGCGCTATCGGCGCAAACTGCTGCCTTACCTCACGCCCAAGCAGGTCTTTTATCATTATCTGTTCCGGGTGATCTGCGGGGCGATCTTTGTCTTTCTGATCACGCCTATCCTTGTGGTTCTGCCGCTGTCGTTCAACGCGCAGGACTTTTTCACCTTTACACCGGAAATGTTGCGTCTGGACCCCGAGGGGTATTCGCTGAAGCATTATCGCGATTTCTTCACCAACAATGAATGGCAGCGTAGCTTCAAGAACTCGCTGATCATTGCGCCAATTGCGACAATCATTTCGGTTTCACTGGGTACGCTGGCGGCTATTGGTCTCAGCCAAAGCCACGTTCCGGGCCGCCGGGCCATCATGGGCATCCTGATCTCACCCATGATCGTGCCGCTGATCATATCGGCCACAGGTATGTTCTTTTTCTACAGCGACATTGGCCGCTTCATGGAAGGTACGCTGGGCATGAACAAGAACTTCGTGGGTTATGTGAAGGTCATTCTTGCCCATGCGGTGCTTGGTATCCCCTTTGTTATCATCACTGTGACCGCAACGCTTGTGGGCTTTGACCGCTCGCTGACGCGGGCCGCGGCCAACATGGGTGCCGGTCCGGTGCGTACGTTCTTTAAGATCCAGATGCCGCTGATCCTGCCGGGCGTGATCTCGGGCGGATTGTTTGCCTTTATCACGTCATTTGATGAGGTGGTCGTGGTGCTGTTCGTCGGCTCGGCCAGTCAGAAAACCCTGCCGTGGCAAATGTTCACTGGCCTGCGCGAACAGATCAGCCCGACCATTCTGGCGGTTGCAACCATTCTGGTTGTCCTGTCAATCGCATTGTTGACAACGGTCGAATTGCTGCGCCGCCGGTCCGAGCGTTTGCGCGGTCTCTCTCCGGCTTGACGCGAGTACAGGTCTGATCTAACGCTTTACCCGTTCATCTCAGCCGCGATGGCGTCGCGGACGCACTGGGATGATCGGCTCTCGGACCCCGAGACCGCCTGTCCTGAACGCCGGGACAAGTGGCCGGGTCTGCCGCCCGGCAAAGATGAGAGAGCATGTGATGTCAAACACGCCCAAACGCCCCGAATTCTTCACCTGCCATAATGGCGACAAAGCACCCCTGCCGTTCAGCAAGAGTGAGTATGACCGTCGTCTTGGCAAGCTGCGCGCCATCATGACGTCGCGGGATATCCCTGCGGTCCTGCTGACCTCAATGCAGAATATCGCGTATTACTCGGGTTTTCTGTACTGCGCTTTCGGCCGTCCTTATGGCTGCGTGGTCACGCATGATGCCTGCACCACCGTATCGGCCAATATCGACGCAGGACAGCCGTGGCGGCGATCGGTTGAAGATAACGTCATCTATACCGACTGGAAACGCGACAATTACTGGCGTGCTGTGGCCGGGCTGATCGGCGGTACCAGACGGATCGGGATCGAAAGCGATCATATGACATTGGCCGCGCGCGACACGGCTCTGGCGATGCTGGGTCAGCCCGAACTGGTCGACATCGCACCGGACACAATGGCCGCCCGCATGGTGAAATCCGCAGAAGAGATCGAACTGATCAAAGGTGGCGCGCGCACCGCGGACGCAGGTGGGGCCGCCATCCATGCCGCCATCCGCGAAGGTGTGACCGAGATTGAAATTGCCATGGCTGGTCGCAACGCGATGGAAGAAGAAATCGCCCGCGCCTACCCGGACGCGGAATACCGCGACACGTGGGTCTGGTTTCAGTCCGGCCTTAACACCGACGGGGCGCATAACCCGGTGACCAAACGTGCCTTGCAAAAGGGCGATATCCTGTCACTGAACACATTTCCGATGATCTCGGGCTATTACACTGCGCTGGAACGCACCCTGTTTCTGGGCGAGCCCGACGCTGAAAGTCTGCGGCTATGGAAGGCCAACGTGGCCGCGCACGAGCTGGGCCTGAGCCTGATCAAACCGGGAGCCACCTGTTCTGGCATCACAGCTGAGATTAACCGCTTTTTCGCGGACGAGGGCCTGCTGCAATACCGTTCATTCGGCTATGGTCACTCCTTCGGAATTCTCAGCCATTATTACGGGCGCGAGGCCGGGTTGGAATTGCGCGAAGATATCGACACAGTGCTGGAGGCGGGCATGGTCGTCTCGATTGAGCCGATGCTGTGGATCCCCGAAGGCCAACCCGGTGCAGGTGGTTACCGCGAGCATGATATTCTTGTCGTCGGGCAAGACGGGGCCGAGAATATCACCGGTTTCCCATATGGACCCGATCACAATATCATCTCGGCGTAAGGCATGCGGGTGGAGCGGCGCTCCACCCTTTTTTACAAACGCCGCGCCCGCTCGTGAAAGATAAAACCCAGAAAATTCAGCAACAGCTGAGCGGCCAGGATCTGCGTGCTTTCGGACGGATCATAGGCTGGCGCGACCTCGACCAGATCAATGCCGGCAACGGTGCCGCGCTTTGCCAGAGCCTGCAAGATTTCCAGAACGTCATAATACAAAAAACCGCCATGGCTGGGCGTGCCGGTTCCTGCCGCGATCGAAGGGCAGAACGCATCGATGTCGATTGTCACGTAATATCTGGCATTCCGGGGTATCCGATCCAGCACAGCTTGCGGTCCAAGCTTGCGCACTTGCCGCACCGACAGAATATCCGATCCACGAGCACGGGCATCCTCGTACCCTTCTCTGGCTGTGGAGGATACATTGCGGATGCCCAACTGCGTCATGCCTGACACATACTCTTTTTCGATGGCGCGGCGCATGGGATTGCCATGGCCACGGGTCACCCCGTGCCGCTCGTCCACAAAATCAAGATGTGCATCAATTTGCACGACATGCAGGGGACCGTTGCGCGCGCAATCGTCGGCAAACGCCTCGATACAGGGGATATTGACCGAGTGATCTCCGCCAATAACCACAGGCAGGGCCCCTGCCCCAAGTATTTTGCGCACTCCGAATTCGATGTTTGCGTGGCTTTCTTCGGTCTTGGTATGGATGATGTCCGCGTCCCCAAGGTCGACCATGCGGACCGAGCCGTCCAGATAAACGGCATCGTCTTCGTGATCATACGCGCCCGCATGTCCAAAACTGAACAGCGTGGATGCGTCGCGCACGGCCCGAGGCCCGAAACGGGCCCCCGCGCGCCATTGGGTTCCAAAATCGAACGGCGCACCCAAAACAGCAATATCAGCGCTGATATTGTCCCAATCTGCAACATAAGGCGATTTCGCGAATGTTGAAACGCCTACAAAGGGCAGATTCAGTCTGCCGGACGAATAGCCATGGCCGCTCATGTGTGATCCCTTCGGATGAATCGTTCTTGTGCACTGATCAGGCGAGCATTTCCCGATAATCGTGTTTTTTCAATCGTTGCATTGAACCACAGCAATTTTCGCCTGTTGCTGTTTCGCGTGCAGGGCAAAACGGGTGGATCATGGCGGAACAATGGAAATTGACACTCGGACTTTTCAGTTGCGCCGCTGAATGACCGCATCCTCCCACGCGGCCAGAAATTTCCGCCGCTTCAACTTGTCCAGAAAGGTCAGCAAGGCCGGATCAAGAGCAATGACCGCGCGTTCGTCAATGCTGTCATCGGATCGAAGTAGCGGCAAGGGTTGCGTCTGATTTGCCGACCCTGCGCTGTCGGCCAGAAGATGGCGGACAAATGCTTCGGCTGCTTCCGGATCGCGCGAACCTTGCAGCACCATGACCGTGCGCATCATCGTGGTCTGGAAGTCCGACGGTAAAATGATCTCTAATGCGTCCTTGCCTTCGGTTTGAACCGCCGCATAGCTGCCAAGTACGTTATAAGCGACTGCGATCCTGCCATCGGCAAGGTCCTGAATCATGTCGCCGGAACAGCAATACAGGCGGACGTTCAAGCCCCCCATCACCTCCATCAATCGCCAGTATGTTTCTGACGCACGCGCATCTTGCGTGGCGAATAAATAACCAAGACCCGACTGCCGGATATCATAGGTGCCAACCTTGCCAGCGAAGTCGCCAGGTCTGGCGCGCAGAGATTCGATCAGGTCCTGGCGTGTGCGCGGTATCGGCCGGCCTTCAAAGGCATCGCGATTGACAACAATCGTTGCCGGTTCGGTTGTAAAGGCGAACAGGCTTTGGTGCCATTGCGCCCAGGCCGGGCTGGGGATGTCTTCAAAAGCCATCGCGAACCCGTCATTCGCCAGTTTTAACTGCAAATCCATGGCACTTGAAATTACGATGTCAAATGCATCCGGCGCGCTGCGCACACGACGGTCGATATCCGCGGTTCCCGTCACGAGATATTCGATTGAAACTGACGGGTTCTGCGCCACGAAATCATCGATCAAAGGCGCAAAAAGGGCGGTATCGGTACTGGATATAACGCGCAGAACCGCCCCTTCAGCATCGGGGTTAAAGATTTTGCGATCCTCCCAGTCCTGCGCGGCAGCAAGCATGGGCAACAGACAAGTGACTAGAATGACAAGATAACGCATGCGCCACCCTTTGGCTGATTAGTAAGCGTCAGTGCGCCCCCGTGTGCGGTTGCCACGTCCTGTACAATTGTCAGACCCAGCCCCGACCCGATTGTGCCCGCCGCATTCTGACCCCTTTCGAACCTGCGCGTCAGATTGTCGATTTCCTGTGGCGGAAAACCTGGACCCTGATCGCACACCCGTATCTGTTTTTCAGGGCTGGCGGTGACGTCTATTGTAACCGTACTATCTGCCGGGGCGTATTTCAGTGCATTGTCGATCATGTTGCGAACCGCATTCTGGATCAGGATCGGATCACCTGAATATTGAGCATGCGCATCACCCGTCAGACAAAGCGAAAGATCTTTCATCTCGGCAATCGGTGTCAATCGCTGAACCAGTTCACGCACCAGAACGACAAGATCGATCTCCTCCCGCTCAAGATGGTCCGCCCGGAACGTGATCATGGCATGATCCAAAAGCTGACCGGCCGCGCGCGAGCTTTCGTCAATTGCCCGCACCATCGACCGTAACGCTTCGCGATTTTCTTCCTTTTCGACCCGGTGCAGAGTTGCATCAGCATAGGATCTGACAGTTGCAAGGGGTGTGCGCACCCTATGCGCTGCTTCGGCGATGAAATCTTCGGATTGGCTCAGCGATTGATCCAGACGTCCCATCAGCGAATTCAGCGATCTGACCAGCGGTGCCATCTCTCGGGGAACCGGTTTTTTGAACGGGCTCAAATCTTGTGGGCCCCGACGGGTGACCGACGTCGTCAATTTGTTGAGCTGACCGATCGTGGCAGACGTGGCCCAAAAGGACAAAGCCGCAGCCAGCGCAAAAAAGCCCAGACCCAACAAGGCCGCGTTGCGTGAAATCTGATCCATCGTCTCGGCCAGGGCGTCTTGTGTCTGGCCCAGTGCCACTTCGATTTCAATCTGTTGTCCCAGCCCCACCAATGTCCGGCTGGCGCTGACCTGCCGGATCGGCTCGCCGCGCACTTCGCCAGATCGAAACGTCCATCTTCCGTCAGGCGGTCCTGCAGAAAGCGGCAAGTCTTCGTAGCCCGACAAAAACGCACCATCCTGAAAAATAGCATAATAAACGCGATCATCCGCCGGCGTGCTGAGCATTGAAAACGCCGCATACGGAATGTCGACCTCCAGCGCGTCACCTCTGAGCGCTGCTGCATCCAGGATCGACGTCACCGATGCGCCAAGGATGTTATCCTGGCCTTGTTGCGCAACCTGGGCCGCGTAATTCCTGACCGCATAGAACAAAAGCAATGCAAGGATTGCCGCACCCCCGATCAGTGTCAGGGCCAGTCTGTTGCGCAGCGAACCAGAGATCGTCGGACTAGCCTGCATGATCCAGCCTGTACCCCAACCCGCGCAACGTGGTGATCTTCAATTCGGAGCGTTCCAGATGTCTGCGCAGACGTCCCACATACACCTCAATAGCATTGTCCGAGATATCTTCATCATATGAAAACAGTCTGTCCGCCAGTTTTTGTTTGGAAAAGACCTGCCCGGGCGCGTTGACGAAAAGTTCCAGCAACCGCAATTCGCGATTCCGCAGCGAAACCGTGATTTCACCAACGGTCAGATGCCCTGCGACCGGGTTGAAAACGATGCCACCAAGCTCGATGGTCGATTTTGCAATACCGGATTTTCGCCGCATCACCGCCCGGCATCGTGCTTCCAGTTCTGCGTGGTCGAACGGCTTGGTGACATAATCATCCGCCCCCAGATCAAGCGAGCCGATTCGATCCGACACCTGACTGCGCGCGGTCAACACGATTACGGGCGTATCAAGGTCACTGGCCCTATGCCGTTTCAGAAAATCGCGGCCGTCGCCGTCCGGTAGCATGATGTCCAACAGGATCAGATCATATTCGCCCGTTCTGACAAAGGCAGTGGCATCTTCTATTTTTGACGCGTGATCAACGACATGACCATCCAGCCGCATACGCGAGCTTATGGCATTGGCAAGGTCCAGATTATCTTCGACCAGCAGGAATTTCATTGGCGCGCAGCAGTTATTTTTCTCGTGACAGGTTAGTGTCAGGTTGATGTGTTTTGCTTTCCAGTAACCTGTGCCGTCAAACGGCCGGTTGTCAAATGGGAGGAAAACATGACGATATTCAAACTGGGCCGTCGCGCCCTGATTGCAGCCGTGGCTGCGGTTGGTCTTGTCGGACCGGCTTTGGCTGACGGCCACGAGGTTGTGGACAGCATCCACTTTCTGATCCCCGGCGGGGCAGGCGGCGGCTGGGACGGGACCGCGCGCGGCACCGGCGAGGCGTTGACCAAAGCGGGCCTTGTGGGCACGGCATCTTACGAGAACATGTCGGGCGGCGGCGGCGGCAAGGCCATCGGTTATCTGATCGAGAACGCCGAAAGCAACCACGGCACACTGATGGTGAATTCAACCCCCATCGTGATCCGCTCGCTGACCGGTGTGTTCCCGCACAACTTCCGTGACCTGACACTGGTCTCGGGCACCATCGGTGACTATGCGGCCATCGTTGTGGGCAAGGACAGCCCGATCAACTCGATGGACGATCTGCTGGCCGCTTATGATGCGGATCCGGGTGCAACGGCCATCGGTGGCGGCTCGGTACCGGGCGGCATGGACCATTTGGTTGCAGCCATGGTGATGGAGGCCGCAGGCAAGGACGCCCTTGGCGTCAAGTACATCCCTTATGATGCAGGCGGCAAAGCCATGGCGGCCCTGCTGTCAGGTGAGATCGCGGCACTGTCCACCGGTTTTTCGGAAGCGGTCGATCTGGCCAACGCAGGCGAGGTGAAGATCATAGGCGTGACTGCGGATGAGCGTGTGGACGCAGCGCCCGACGCGCAGACCATGAAGGAACAGGGCATCGACACCACCTTTGTCAACTGGCGCGGCTTCTTCGCGGCCCCCGGCCTGCCCGATGACAAACTGGTCGCGTACCAGGATGCCATCGCCAAGATGTATGACACCCCAGAGTGGGAAGAGGTTCGTGCCCGCAACGGTTGGGTGAACATCCACAACTCGGGCGGCGATTTCTCGACCTTCCTGGAACAGCAGGAACAGCAGATCAGTGATCTGATGAAAAAGTTGGGCTTCCTGTAACCATCATGCTTGGCAGAGCGGCCCGCCCGCTCTGCCAACATCAACAAAAAACACGAGGGAGGGGATATCATGGCGCTGGATCGCTGGATCGCGCTTGTTTTGCTTGGGGTCTGTCTGGCCTATGGCTACGCCGCCTGGTTTACGATGGATGGCAGCCTGCCCCCTTTCATGCAGCGCAACCCTATTTGGCCAAGCACCTTCCCCAAAGTATTGTCGGTGCTGGGCGTCATCGCCTGCACAATCATCTTGCTGGGGTTCGAAAAATCCGAACCCAAAGAGGCCGATATCGATTACCGGCGGTTGGGCGAATATCACCTCAATCAAGCCTTGATGCTGTTGGCTCTTATGGTCATCTACGCGCTGTGCCTGCGGCCCGTTGGCTTTCTGATCTCAACCTCTGCCTTCCTGATCCTCGGCTCTTTCATTCTGGGCGAGCGGAAATGGCACATCATGCTGCCCGTCGCTTTTATCGCCACTGGTGCTGTGTGGTATCTGGTTCAGGAAGTTCTGGGCATCTACATGCGCCCCCTGCCGGGCTTATTCGGAGGCTGACATGCTCGAAGGACTTCTGATCGGCCTGCAAACGGCATTCTCAATCCAAAATCTGCTGATGGTTATCGCGGGCTGCCTTATTGGCACATTCATTGGCATGTTGCCCGGGCTTGGGCCGATGTCGATCATCGCCATCATGATCCCGGTCGCGATTTCGATGGGCGATCCGTCGGCGGCGCTGATCCTGCTGGCGGGCGTCTATTATGGCGCAATCTTTGGCGGTTCGACGTCTTCCATCCTGCTGAACGCGCCGGGGGTCGCGGGTACCGTCGCGTCAAGTTTCGATGGCTATCCGATGGCGCGACAAGGTAAGGCCGGCAAGGCGCTGACCATTGCCGCCATCGCCAGTTTCGCAGGCGGAACGCTGGGGGCCATCCTGCTGATGGTCTTTGCGCCTGCCCTGTCCTCGGTCGCATTGCTGTTCCATTCGGCCGAATACTTCGCCCTCATGGTCGTCGGCCTGTCTGCCATTGCTGCTTTTGCAGGCTCAGGCCAGGTCGCCAAAGCAATGATCATGACGATCCTGGGCCTGATTATGGCAACAGTTGGCGAAGGTGCGTTGTTCAACCTGCCCCGTTTTACGATGGGGATCATGGACCTGCAGTCGGGCTTTGGGTTTATCACCCTTGCCATGGCCATGTTCGCCTTGCCCGAAGCGCTGTTTCTGGTGCTGAAACCCAAGAACCTGCAAGGCGACGACGGAGAGATCAAGGATCTGCGCATCACTAAGGACGAGGCCAAGGCCATTGCGCCCGTGATCGGACGTCAATCGGTCCAAGGATTCTTCATCGGCGTTCTGCCAGGGGCCGGCGCGACGATTGCTAGCTTTCTGGGTTACGCGGTTGAACGCAACATTGCGCCAAAACAGGAACAGGACGAGTTTGGCAAAGGCTCGATCAAAGGATTGGCCGCGCCTGAATCCGCCAATAACGCCGCGTGTACCGGCTCGTTCGTGCCCCTGCTGACACTGGGCATTCCAGGGTCCGGGACCACCGCCATCTTGTTGGGCGCTTTGATCGCCCTGAACGTGACGCCGGGCCCGCGCCTGATGATCGACGAGCCGCAGATCTTCTGGGCGGTCATCATGTCAATGTTCATCGGCAACCTCGTGCTGCTGATCCTGAACCTGCCGCTGATCCCTTATATCGCCAAAGTGCTGGCCGTTCCGCGCAACTACCTGATCCCGTTCATCCTGTTCTTCACTCTGATGGGGGCCTATATCGGGCAGAACAACGCGACCGAACTGCTAATACTGGTAGGCTTCGGCATCTGCGCGACGGCTCTGAAGTTTGCCGACTACCCGCTGGCACCGCTTCTGATCGGCTTTATCCTTGGCGGGATGATGGAAGACAACTTTGCCCGTTCAATGCAATTATACGACGGCATCGCCTTTATCTGGGAACGCCCGATGACGCTGGGCCTGCTGGTAATTGCTGTCCTTCTGGTGCTGCTGCCCAGCTATCGGGCGCGCCGCTCAAAAGCGCGGGCCGCGGGTGTCGCTGATGGCGACTGACCCACTGGCCGGCATCCGCGTTCTGGACCTGACGAACGTGCTTGCCGGCCCGTATTGCTGCTATCAGCTGGCACTGATGGGGGCCGAGGTGATCAAAGTCGAACGCCCCGGGTCAGGTGATCTCGCTCGTGTGTTGGGCGCTGATCCCGAACGCAACAAGGCTGGGATGGGGATCAGCTTTCTGGCGCAGAATGCAGCTAAGAAATCGGTCACGTTGGACATGAAATCTGAACGGGGCAAGGCGCTGTTGAAACGCCTTGTTCGCACGGCGGATGTTCTGGTCGAGAATTTCCGACCCGGCGTCATGGATCGGTTAGCTCTTGGCTATGACGTTCTTAAGGAAGAGAACCCACGCCTTATCTACTGCGCCATCAGCGGCTTTGGGCAGAACGGACCGCGCCGCAATGACCCGGCCTATGATCAGATCGTTCAGGGCATCAGCGGCGTCATGTCGATCACCGGCGCGCCGGACACCGCACCCTATCGCGTCGGGTACCCGTTGGCCGATACGGTCGGCGGGCTGACGGCAGCTTTCGCCATCACATCCGCCTTGAATGCCACTCCGCGCGGCGAATTTCTGGACGTCGCGATGACCGAGGCGGTAATTTCCACGATGGGCTGGGTCGTGTCGAACCACCTGATCGGAGGCTTAACACCCGCCGCACATGGCAATGAGAACATAACTTCGGCCCCGTCCGGCACCTTTGCCACCGCGGACGGCCAAATTAACATCGCGGCCAACCGGGATGAACAATGGCAAGCTCTGGCCAAACATCTGGATCGGGGCGACCTTCTGAACGATCCGGCCTACGCAACCCGTGAAGATCGGAAGAAGAACCGCCATGCCCTGCGCGCGGAGTTGGAGAAAACACTCACCACGCGCCCGGCGCGGGACTGGGTACAGGAATTGAACGGGCTTGGTGTACCCACCGGGCCAGTCCTGACAGTTGCCGATGCGCTTGACGACCCGCAACTGTCGGGACGCAACCTGATCGGAACGCTGGATGTGCATGGCGAAGACCTGCAACTGGCAGGCAGCCCGGTTGTCGTGAACGGTACGCGAAACCACCCCGAAACCGCACCGCCAGTGTTGGGCGCGGACAATATCGCGATCTGGTCCGAACTGGGTTTGTCCAGTTCCGAAATGGATGCCCTGCAACAGGAGGGCGTGATATGAGCGATGTCTCCGACTGGTGGAAAACATCAATTATAGATATGGAACCCGGTCGCATCGATCTGCGCAGCGAGCCGATAGAGACACTTATCGGGCAGCTGAGTTTCGCTGAGATGATATGGTTCATGCTTCGGGGTGACAAACCTTCGGCTGACCAGACAAAACTGTTCGAATCTGCGCTTGTGGCCGCTGTTGATCACGGACCGCAGGCCCCTTCGATCGCAACTGCGCGTATGGCGGTGACATGCGGTTTGCCCCTGAACAATGCAATGGCCAGCGCGGTGAACATGCTGGGCGACATCCATGGCGGCGCCGGAGAGCAGGCCGTACAGCTATACACCTGTGTGTTGGACAGTTCTGACGACTTGGCAGTTGCCCTGGACCAATGGACCGCCACGCATGGCAAAATACTGCCCGGGTTCGGTCATCGGTTCCATACGCCCACAGATCCACGTGCACCACGCCTGATGAGCATGGTCGAAGACGCCGTTGCAGCCGGGGCATGCAAGGGGCAATTCATGCAAATCGCGCGCGCCATCGAAGCTGAACTGGCGCGCCAAAAAGGCAAGCCGGTTCCCATGAACATAGACGGCGCAACCGCGGTAATTTACGCAGAACTTGGGTTTGCGCCACCGCTGGCGCGCGGTTTGTTCTGCTTGTCTCGGTCTGTCGGAATTCTTGCACACGCCTGGGAACAGATGCAGCAGGGCGGACGCAACAAAGGCCCAACCCCACCTCGC
>JBCCIK010000060.1:0-20055 GCA_039028255.1 Pseudomonadota bacterium
GCAGACACATCACGTCTGCGCGCGATCCAGAATGCGGCCGCCCAGAACAGCGCAAGTCCGCCCGCCATGAAGATCAATGCAAACGGGGCCATCCAGCCGTGACGCTGCACATCCACCAAGAAGGGTTCGACAATCCAGCTGAGCGCGTGGGCAAAGTACCCGGTCGCAAAGGCCCAACCCAACCATGCTGCCTGCGCACGCGTATCGCAGACCTGAATCAAAGGGGCTATCAGCACCAGCGCAGCCAATGTGGCCGGCCAGTATCCGAAGGGTGCCAAACCAAACGCGCCCAGCGCGCCCAAAATCGCTGCTACCGCAAGCCTCAGCCAGACTGGCCAGCCACGGGCAGACGTCATGCAACAATATCCGGCAACAGGACGCGCAATCGCTTGATACGGCGCGGATCGGCATCCAGAACCTCGAATTCCGGGCCTTCCGGATGCAGCACGACCTCTCCCCGGGCGGGGACGCGACCTGACAGCATAAAGACCAGACCGCCCAGCGTGTCGATCTCTTCTTCGTCCACGTCTTCGTGCCGGGTCAGCGAGCGCCCGATTTCAGCCTCGAAATCCTCCAGCGGGACACGCGCCTGCACGACGTAACACCCAGGCTTCTCCTGAACCCAAAGCTGATCTTCGTGAGCATCGTGTTCGTCAGCAATCTCGCCTACGACCTGTTCGATCAGATCCTCGATCGTAAGCAGGCCATCAACCCCGCCGTATTCGTCGATCACAAGCGCCATGTGGCGCCGTTCCGTCTGCATTTTAGTCAGCAGAACGCCAATCGGCATCGAAGGTGGCACAAACAGCAGCGTGCGCAGCATGGACAACAGGTCGAACTCGGCCGAACCGCCGTTAAAACCATGTGTCAGCGCAAAGTCCTTGAGGTGCACAAATCCCAGCGGGGTATCCAATGTTCCGTCATATACCGGAATCCGCGACAGGCCACTCTCTCGGAAAAGCTGGGCCAGTTCATCGCGTTCAACCGAGGATGGAACCGCAACGATTTCGGCGGTCGGAATGGCCACATCCTCGACTCGCATGCGCCGCAGGTTGATCATGCCCCGTGGTTGATTTAGGGGAACCTCTTGTCCGTTGACCGAAGAATCCGGTTCGTCATCCGGGCTGGAAAAAGCGTCGATGATACGAGAAAAAAATCCGCTTTTCTCTTCTGTTTCTGTGCTGCCGATCTCAGGATGCGCGCTGTGCGCCGCCCTAGAACTGCCGTCTGTGTCGCCCATTTTCCTGTTCCAATCGAGCGGGTGAAATTACCCGGGTGGTGTACTATATGGGTCATCAATGCCCATTTTGCCAAGTATCTCGACCTCAACTTGTTCCATCAAGGTGGCATCGGGGTCACGGATATGGTCGTAGCCCAGCAAATGCAGAACGCCGTGAACAATAAGATGCGTGACGTGATCATCCATTGATTTTCCTGCCTTAGCTGCCTCGCTTGCGCAGGTGTCATATGCGATTGCAATATCGCCCAGCGCTATGTCGCCGGCAAAATCCGGTTCCGGTCGCCGGGGCGGGTGTCCGGGTTCGTCGGCAGCGAGATCTTCGGCAGGCCAGCTGAGCACGTTTGTCGGCACGGCTTTTGAACGAAAGGACGCGTTCAGTTCAGCAATGCGCACATCGTCACATCCCAACACACTGACCTCGCAGGTTTCGGCATCCAGACCGCAGTGATCCAGCGCAGCCTGTATTGCTGCGTGCGACAACGGCTCTAACCGGTGCCAGCGCGGATCTTCGACAGTCAGTTCAAACATCATTCCACATATCCAACCCCGCCCGACAGACGCCCCGGGGTTAACCTGTTTCGCGGCCCGAGTCGGCGGCCTCATAGGCTTCGATTATGGCCGCCACAAGCGGGTGTCGGACCACATCTTTCGACGTGAAATAGTTAAAACTGATATTCGGGATCGTTTTGAGCAGTCTTTCGGCATCGGCAAGGCCCGACAACACCCCGCGCGGCAGATCGACCTGAGAGCGATCCCCGGTGATCACCATACGACTGCCTTCGCCCAGACGGGTCAGGAACATTTTCATCTGCATCGTGGTGGCGTTTTGCGCCTCATCCAGAACCACAAACGCATTTGCCAATGTGCGGCCGCGCATGAATGCCAGCGGCGCTATTTCGATTCGTTTCTCTTCGATCAATTTGGCCAGCTGTTTGCCAGGAAGAAAGTCATTCAGCGCATCATACAAAGGCTGCATGTACGGGTCGACTTTGTCTTTCATATCACCCGGCAGATAGCCCAGCTTTTCACCGGCTTCGACCGCGGGGCGGCTTAGAATTATGCGGTCAACGTGGCCACCGATGAACATCGATACGCCAACCGCAACAGCCAGATAAGTTTTCCCGGTGCCCGCCGGTCCAATGCCAAAGGCAAGCTCGTTTGTGAACAGCGACTGAACATAAGCCTTTTGCGCATCCGTGCGGGGTTCGACCAGTTTCTTGCGCGTCTTGATCTCGACCGTGCCACCCTTAAACATTTCAAGCTGATCACCGTCGCGGCTGCCCGTCCCTTGTTCGGACGCGCCCATGCGCAATTCACGATCAACATCCGCCGCCTCAACCTCGCGACCGCCTTCCAGCCGGGTGTAAAGGGCATGCAGAACTTCAATTGCGTTTTTCTGCGAATCTTCATCGCCCATCACAACCAGCTGATTGCCGCGACGCACAATCTGAACGGACAGTTTCTGTTCGATCTCGGTCAGGTTGCGGTCATATTCGCCGCATAAATCAATCAATAATCGGTTGTCGGGGAATTCAACAAAAGCTTCACGCCGGGGCGTATCGTCTTGCGGTGGGGTCAGGGCACCGATGGCCAATCCGTTCTCCTGTCTTGGCGGTTCAGTTCGACCGTAGACAACAAGTCTTGGTGGGCGCAAGCCACAGATTCATTTTTTCGATACCCGATTGCCTAACCATCTGATCTGCGCGCGGATCTGGCGGTGCTGCCCTTGTCAGAACTTGTAGTTGAGACCAAAGCGAACGGATCGGTAGTTCGGCGTGGATTTTGTTGAAAACCCCGAAGAGAACGCAATCGTTTCCGAATCGAACTGCACATATTCGTATTCGCCAGTGATCGACCAGTTATCGCTCAGCTTGTGTTCGGCCCCAATGCTGGCCGAGAAGCCGCCGCGGCGGTCCGAATCCTGAAAGCTCTGTACAGTGGTGCCCGACGTGATGCTGTTTGTGGTTTCGATGTCGCCCCAAACATAGCCAAAACTCACAAAATACAGGATGCGGCCGCTTGGGTTCGTCAGCCCGTTGCGAAACCGAATCGACAGGACGTTCGATACCTCGGACCCGCCCTGTACTGTATCTGTTCCTATCTGGGTTGTGACACTGTCCTCAACCGAGCCGAAATCGTACCCTACTTCGAACCCATAAACGTATTCGCGCCCGCCGCGCGCGGGCAAAACACCGCGCCAACCACCGCGCACGCCGCCAAAGGCTCCGTTCAAGTCTTGATCGCCAATCGAAAATGTCCCGGCCGGAGTGGTCAGGCCAAAACGATCATCGCCACCGAATCCATAGCCCCCTGTCACACCAAAGTAAAAGGCACTGACGTCATCACTGAATCGTTTTGGGCTGAAAACGGCCGGGTCGTCTACGGCGCCCCCGACATCTGCAGCCCAGGACCCGGAAGCGCACAGGATTGCAACCGCTGTCATCGTCAACGGACGCCGAACATCAGCGAAAGAAACTCGCTCAAGGATTGTCACTCATACCCCCCATCGCTGCAACCAGAGTGGTTGAAAACGCGCAGATTGCTGTTTTCAAGGCCCAAAACCGCGCCTGAAAAATCTGGCCTTCCTCGGAACATAGTTCAAAGCGATAAATCAAGGGTAAATTTTGAAAACAAGTCCGTGCGATTGTGTCAAAGCTGCAAACGCACGAATATCACAACAAGATACCCGCCAGCGAATTGGTGCCGGATTGTGTAATCCGAACTGCACGCAGATCGCCGACCGCCAAGTTTTCGCCCAGCACGTGAACCGAATGAAGATATTCGGATTTTCCAACCATTTGCCCCGGCAAACGGCCAGCTTTTTCAAACAGTACCTGAACGGTTTTACCCACCATCCGATCCTGAATTTCCCGTTGATGGCGCGTAATCATGGCCTGCAAGCGTTGTAGGCGATCATCCGCCGAAGCCGGATCAACCTGCGCCCGTTCGGCAGCAGGTGTACCAGGACGCGTCGAATACTTGAACGAATAGGCGTACCCATAGCGCACCTCTTCGACCAGATCCAAAGTGGCCTGAAAATCTTCTTCGGTTTCTTCGGGGAATCCGACAATGAAATCGCCGGACATCACAATATCGGGGCGGGCTTTGCGAATACGCTCGATCAGTCGCAGATAGCTTTCGGCCGTATGGCTGCGGTTCATCCGCTTGAGGATTTTGTCCGATCCGGACTGCACAGGCAAATGCAGGTATGGCATCAGCTTGTCACAGGTTCCGTGCGCTTCGATCAGGTCGTCCGCCATGTCATTGGGATGCGATGTGGTGAACCGGATCCGCTCCAGACCATCTACCTTGTTCAGTTCCCAGATCAGACCAGCAAGGGTCATTTCCCCATCCGGCCCTGCCCCGTGATATGCGTTTACGTTTTGGCCCAAAAGTGTGATTTCGCGCACGCCACGGTCCACCAGATCGCGGGCTTCGCTCACAATACGTTCGGCCGGGCGGCTGACCTCGGCACCGCGGGTATAAGGCACGACGCAAAACGCGCAGAACTTGTCACACCCCTCCTGAACAGTCAGAAAGGCCGTCGGACCCCGTTTCGCCTTTGGGCGTTTCCTGAGCTTTTCGAACTTGTCCTCTTCCGGGAAATCGGTGTCCAGAGCGCGGGCGCCGGTGCGTGTTCTGGCTTCCATCTCGGGCAGCCGATGATAGCTTTGCGGTCCGACCACCAGATCGACCAAAGGCTGCCGCCGCACGATTTCTTCGCCTTCGGCCTGAGCCACACAACCCGCGACGCCGATTTTCAGATCGGGTTTTTGCGCCTTCAGCCCCTTAAATCGGCCCAGTTCCGAATAAACCTTTTCAGCCGCCTTTTCGCGGATATGGCAGGTGTTCAGCAAGATCATGTCGGCATCATCGGGTGTTTTGGTCTCGACATATCCCTGCCCGCCCAGCGCCTCGGCCATACGCTCGCTATCGTAGACGTTCATCTGGCAGCCGTAAGTCTTGATAAACAACTTTTTGGGTTCGGACATGAATCGGGCCTTTGCATTCGCCTGGTCGACGTCATCTATATCTATAGAACGCCGCTTGCAATGCTGGTGCAATTACCCGACTTTGGCGGAACTTTCCAGCAAACCGGGCCTGAACGACAGTAATGCGCTACGACTCCCTCGACCAATTTCTGCAAGCCGGCAAGGCAGCTTTGTCCACAGGACCCGTCGCCCTGATTTTTGCGGAAGATGATGTGGAACTGGATGGGACGCTGCATCACCATCTGAACCTTGGGTTCAAATCGGTGATTGCCTTCATGCCCGCAGGTTTTGGTCTGGCTCCGGACCTGACAGACAAGCTGCATCGCGTGACCATGAACTGCGCACCCAGATCGGTTGTGTTTGAGACGATAAACCGGATCAGTCAGGCGGCTTTGGGGGTCTGGTTCTACTACGGTTACAACGCCGAATACCTGTTCTATCCCTTTTGTGAAACGCGCAGCATCGGCGAAATGCTGCGGTTCCACAGCGAAGAACGGCGCAATGCGATGTTGTGCCATGTCATTGACATCTATGCAGGCGATCTCGACGCACATCCAAGCGGAGTGTCCACACAGCACGCCATGTTGGATAGCACCGGCTACTATGCTCATGCGCGCCATGACAAGTCTGGACGACCGCTTGAACGGCAGTTGGACATGTCGGGTGGACTGCGCTGGCGTTTTGAGGACCACATCCCCTACGAGCGCCGCCGAATCGACCGAATCGCATTGTTCAGGTCCCAAAAAAGTGTAACCCTTTTGCCGGACCACACGTTTGACGATCCGGAATACAATACATATTCCTGCCCGTGGCATCACAACCTGACCGCTGCAATCTGTTCGTTCCGCGCCGCCAAGGCGTTAAAGGGTAATGCTGGTTCAACCTTTGATATTCCCAGCTTCCGCTGGTGCAATTCCGTGCCTTTCGAATGGAACTCGCGCCAGTTGCTGGACCTGGGTCTGATCGAACCGGGGCAGTGGTTCTGATCAGGTCGGGCGCGGCAGCAACATGGGGAACCAGTCTTCGCGCAGTCGTTGACCGGGCGTCATGTCATGCCCGGGAAACGGCGGTGACGTGCGGCCCGGGCGATCAACATAGCGCGCATCGTCCCCAACCAGCCGCAACGAAAACGCGCGACGCCGGCTGACCGACTGATTGCCGCGTGCGCCGTGCAGCGTGCGAAAATTAAAGGCCACCGCATCGCCCGGCTGCATGTCGAACTCTGCAACCTTCATACCCTCGGAATCGGGGTCCGGAACAGGGATGTACTGACCTTCATCCGGGAAAAACCCCTCTTCCGACACCCAGCGGGTAGGCAGCACTTCTTTCACCCAGCGATGCGATCCGGCAACGCATCGCAATGTCGCCTGCGTGACAGGATCCAGTGGCGACCAGAAACTGATCGTTTGTCGACCCTCGACGAAATAATATGGCCCATCCTGATGCCAGGGCGTGGCCATGGATGTGCCCGGCTCTTTCACCAGGACATGATCGTGAAACATCTGAACCGTCTGCGATTGCATAAGATCCGCCGCAACATCGGCTGCCGGGGACGTTTCGATGACCTTCCGAAACTCGGGAATGCGGGTCCAGTTGCAGTAATCATCAAAGAACCGTCCTGTTTCCCCATCTTTTCTGTTTTCTGAGGCATAAGGTCCGGGGCTTGCCATGTTGGCCGCGATGCCGTCGCGCAACTGTTCCACGTGATCCGCAAACAGACCTTTGATCAGGACAACCCCGTCCGACTGATACGTGTCGATCATTTCCTGGGACACAAGCGGATGTGGCATGATGTGCTCCTTATGCGGCCGTTCGAACCTGCAAAGACGTCAAGCTGGCGCAGCAGGCTGCACTTGGTTGAAGAAAACGGACTGGTTTCCGCACAGCAGCCCAATGCAGTGACGCACATCCTGAGTCGCGCCCGAGTTACGCCCAGCCGCAAATCAAACGCAAGTCACCCCGGCAGAATTTCTCAGATGATTATCACAATCAAAGACGTACCGTCACCATGCGGCGAGCGTATGCCGTGTGGTGATACGCGAGCAGATTTATTTTTTGCGCAGACGGATGACTACATCTACCGATGCGATCTCGACGCCTTCGGGGGCCTGCGGCAAGCGGTGAATCACCAGTTCGTCCGACGGTGCATCGCTCAGCCGGCCTTCATCTTCCCAGAAGAAGTGCGGATGATCATGTGTGTTGGTATCAAAATAGCTTTTCGATCCGTCGACTGTAATTTCCTGCAGAACACCAGCGTCGCAGAATGCGCGCAGCGTGTTGTACACGGTTGCAAGCGACACGGCGTCGCCTTTTGACTTGGCCGAGTCAAAAAGGCTTTCGGCAGTCACATGGCGATGTCGCCCGTCACCCACCAAAAGTTCGGCCAAAGCCACGCGCTGACGCGTGGGGCGTAATCCGGCATTTACCAGCCAGTGTGTCGCGATACTACGGCTCTGAGGTGTCATGAATCCGATACCCGTTTTTGCTGCTTATATATATAGGGTCGCAGAGCAGGGAATTTCAAATGAAATTCATTCGCAAAGAATGCTTTGCGCAGGGCATGAACTGGCTCCTGCTCTTGCAGGACCTTGCAAACGGGTGCTAGACGAGGCCAGATAAAAGAAACGGACCCCTGGCAGGAGAGGCGGCAGAATGGCCAAATTCCCGAGCAGTTTTGATAAGGAAGATCTGCTGAAATGCGCCCGCGGCGAATTATTCGGCCCCGGCAACGCTCAGCTTCCTGCTCCTCCGATGCTGATGATGGACCGCATTACCGATATTTCTGAGGATCGCGGTGCACATGGCAAAGGACATGTCCTGGCTGAATTCGACATCACGCCGGACCTTTGGTTTTTCGACTGCCATTTCCCGGGCAATCCGATTATGCCCGGTTGTCTGGGTCTGGACGGCCTTTGGCAACTGACCGGTTTCAATCTCGGCTGGCGCGGCTGGCAGGGGCGCGGCATGGCCGTTGGTGTGGGCGAGGTCAAATTGACGGGCATGGTGCGTCCTGACCGCCAGATGCTGACCTATAAAATCGATTTCAAAAAAGCGATACAAACGCGGCGACTGACCATGGGTGTCGCTGATGGTATCGTCGAAGCGGACGGTGACATGATATACGATGTCAAAGACATGAAAGTCGTTCTTTCCGAAGCCTAAGCCTCACCGGCCCGAAAGTAAGGAGCACGCAAATGCGTCGAGTAGTTGTCACCGGTTTGGGGGTTGTCTCCTCTATCGGGAACAATGCCACAGAGGTTCTGGCCTCACTCAAAGCCGGAAAACCCGGAATTGAAGCCAATGAACAGATGGCCGAACATGGTTTTCGCAGTCAGATCGCAGGGTCACTGAAGATCGACGTGACCCAGCATGTGGACAAACGCACCCTGCGATTCATGGGTCCGGGTGCCGCCTATGCGCATATCGCCATGAGCCAGGCAATTGCTGACGCAGGGTTGGACGAGGACCAGATCGTCAATCCGCGCACCGGCCTGGTGGCCGGATCAGGCGGACCATCGACCAGCGCGATGCTGACCGCGCATCAGACTGTCCTGAAGAATGGTGCAACCAAGCGGATTGGCCCTTTTGCAGTGCCGAAATGCATGTGCTCGACGATTTCGGCGAATCTGGCAACCGCTTTTAAAATCAAAGGCATAAACTACTCGATCACATCGGCATGCTCGACCTCTTTGCATTGTATCGGCAATGCAGCTGAACAGATTATTCTGGGCAAGCAGGACGTCATGTTTGCCGGCGGAGGGGAAGAACTGGACTGGACGTTGTCCTGCCTGTTCGATGCCATGGGCGCGATGTCATCCAAGTACAACGACACCCCCGAAAAAGCATCCCGCGCGTTTGATCAGGACCGGGACGGGTTTGTGATTTCGGGCGGCGGCGGCATCGTTGTGCTGGAAGAACTGGAACACGCCCGGGCGCGCGGGGCCAGGATTTATGCCGAAGTAACTGGTTACGCGGCCACATCGGACGGTCACGATATGGTCGCTCCTTCAGGCGAAGGGGGTGAGCGCGCCATGCGTCTGGCGCTGTCAACCCTGCCCGATGGTCGCACCGTTGATTACATCAATGCTCACGGCACTTCGACCCCGGTCGGAGATGTGGGCGAAGTGGAAGCCGTGCGACGCATCTTTGGCGAAGGACAAGTACCGCCGATTTCATCAACCAAATCCATGACCGGCCATGCACAGGGCGCGGCGGGCGCGTTAGAGGCGATTTTCTGTCTGCTGATGCTGGACAATGATTTTATTACTCCGTCGATCAATGTCGACACTCTTGCCGACGGCATCCTGCCCGGTGAAATAGCAACACAAGTTGTTGAAAACGCAGGCTTGGACAGCGTGATGACCAATAGCTTCGGCTTTGGTGGCACGAATGGCTCCATGGTTCTGTCCAAGTATAACGGGTGAACATGATGACGGAACTTCTAAAGGGTAAACGCGGCCTGATCATGGGCGTCGCCAACGACCGGTCAATCGCCTGGGGGATCGCGAAGGCAATGCATGATGCAGGTGCTGAACTGGCATTCACCTATCAGGGTGAGGCGTTCGGCAAGCGGCTAGAGCCGCTGGCCCAAAGCCTCGGCAGCGATTTCATGGTTGATGCGGATGTGACGGATGACGCCTCGCTGGATCGCGCGTTTGCGGAACTGGCAGCCCGCTGGCCGACCATCGACTTTGTCGTTCATGCCATCGCCTTTTCGGACAAATCCGAACTGACGGGGCGGTTCCTGAACACCACCCGCGCCAATTTCAAACACTCGATGGATGTATCCGCCTATTCCTTCATCGAAGTTGCGCGCAAGGCGTATCCGATGATGAAGGACAATGGTGGCACATTGTTGACGCTGACCTATCAGGGTTCCAACCGCGTGGTGCCGAACTACAACGTCATGGGCGTCGCCAAGGCGGCGCTGGAGTCAGCCACCCGTTATCTGGCCAACGACCTTGGCCCCGAAGGCATTCGCGTCAACGCGATTTCGCCGGGGCCGATGAAAACCTTGGCTGGCGCGGCCATCGGTGGCGCGCGCAAGACCTACAAATTCTGCGATCAGAACGCACCCATGCGCGCGAACGCAACGCTGGAAGCCGTTGGCGGCACAGCGGTTTATCTGACGTCCGACGCCGGTGCCTGTACATCCGGCGAAATCATCCGCGTCGACGGCGGATTTCACGTGCTCGGAATGCCACAGCCAGATTTCATGTGACCATATCTTTCCCTGCCGTTGCCAAGATTTGACCATCTTTACACGGCAGGAAGTGCCTCATGAGCAAACTTGACCAGATCATCGCAAGCAATGGGCGTGGGCCACAGACACGTCGAAAGTCCGGGTTTCTAAGCCAGCGGGCACGTGTTCTGCTGTTGACCCTGACCACCTTGCTGGTTTTATTCGTGTTCTTTACCCAGCCGCAGGTCCGCGCAGCCATCGAAGCCTTGACAGGTTAGATTGCCATTGCCTTGCGGCGACGCGCTTACTGATTTTTCTGTTGGTACGCACAGTCAGCGGCGCACTGAACGCGCCTGCGCCATTCGGCTCACGTAACATACAGGGTTTGTTTCACCGATATTTCGTAAGTCCGCCGCCCTGAAACACTTGTTACCGGGCACTGCGATTTTCCTGGGCGCAACCTCTTTAACGCACCAATCTGTTGTGCCACCCTGCGCATCAAACAGGAGGCGCGCCAATGACGATCACAACTTGCGTTTTCGACGCTTACGGCACCTTGTTCGACGTTGCCGCCGCCGCGCGCGAGGCCGCGTCCGAGCCGGGCTTTGAAGCGCTCAAGGATAAATGGCCGGAGCTTGCCAATCACTGGCGTCTGAAACAATTGCAATACACTTGGCTGCGCGCTGTTGCGGATGCGCATACAGACTTTTGGGATGTCACCCAGGATGGGCTGGACTGGGCACTAGAGGCCACGGGACTTATCGGTGACCCACGTCTGCGGCAACGGCTTTTGGACCTTTACTGGCAGCTGCGCGCCTATCCTGAAGTGCCCGAGATGCTGAAACAGCTAAAGCAGGCCGGTCTGCAAACCGCAATCCTGTCCAATGGTTCGCCCCCAATGCTGAACGGCGCGGTGACATCGGCCGGGATCGGTGATGTTCTGGACGATGTCCTGTCCGTTGAATCTGTCGGTGTCTTCAAACCGCACAGCAAGGTTTACAATCTTGTCCAGAACCGCTTCGATTGCGCCCGTGACGAGGTTTTGTTCGTCAGCTCGAACGGCTGGGACGCTGCTGGGGCCAGCGGGTACGGGTTTGTAACGGTGTGGGTCAATCGCGCTGGTGAGCCGATGGACCGGCTGCCGTGGACACCGGCACATACTCTGTCAGATTTGACCTCGATCCCCGATCTGGCTGGACTTTGATGTCAGTGTTCACCACCACTGACGGCAAATGCATCTACTTTGAAGACACCGGCGCGGGCACCCCTGTGCTGTGTCTGGCCGGACTGACCCGCAACAGCGGCGATTTCACGTATGTCGCGCCTCATCTGTCTGATGTGCGTGTGATTTCGATGGACAGCCGAGGGCGGGGGCGGTCGGACTACGACCCCGATTATATGAACTACAACATTTTGCGCGAAGCTCAGGACGCCGTCGAATTGATGGACCATCTGGATGTGCGGCAAGCGATGATCCTTGGAACGTCACGCGGTGGTATGTTGGCCATGGCGCTGGCGACCCGCGCGCCCGAACGGCTGACAGGCGTGGTACTGAACGACGTTGGACCGGTCATCGAACCTTCGGGCATCCAGCGGATCATGGATTACGTCGGCATACCGCCAAGCTGGCAAACCTATGGTGAAGCAGCTGCGGGACTGAAATCAGCGATGGAGTCGCTGTTTCCGTCTGTTCCCCTGCAGGTGTGGCATCAGCAGGCCCGGATACAATACGTTGAGGCGGCGAATGGGCTGAACCTGCGATACGATCCGGCATTGCGAACAGCGCTTTTAGAACAGTCAGCGAGTGGTGTGGTTCCCGATTTATGGTCTTATTTCGATGCTTTACGCGACATCCCGACAGGACTGCTTCGGGGCGCAAACTCAGATATACTCAGCCGGGCAACGGTGGACGAAATGCAAGCCCGCCACCCTGATCTGGTTTTTGCCGAAGTACCCGATCGCGGCCATGTTCCCTTTTTGAACGAGCCGCAATCCCTTGACGTCATTCGAAAGGTTCTGGCCGCGACATGAGCAGTATTGAAATGATCGAAGCTGCAGCCTTGCGGTTAAAGGGAAAGGTTCGGGAAACGCCCATACTGACGTCTTTGTTTCTCGACAGGCTGGCCGGCCGCCGAATTCTGTTGAAACCTGAATGCCTGCAACACACTGGCAGTTTCAAGTTTCGCGGCGCGTGGTCAGCGATTTCGGCCCTGGGCGACGCAGAACGAAAACGGGGTGTCATCGCGTATTCGTCCGGTAACCATGCGCAGGGTATCGCTCTGGCCGCGTCCAGACACGGCATAACGTCGGTTATCGTCATGCCGTCGGATGCGCCGCAACTGAAAATCGAGAACACTCGGGATCTGGGCGGCGAAGTCGTGTTGTACGATCGCGCAACAGAGCGTCGGGAAGACATCGGAGAGGCCCTTGCCGCCCAGCGCGGGCTAACGCTGATCCGCCCGTACGACGAACCGCAGGTGATTGCAGGCCAGGGCACAACCGGTCTTGAGATCGCACGTCAAGCGGCCGAAATGGGTGTTACCAATGCGGATGTTCTTGTGTGTTGCGGCGGTGGCGGTCTGACATCCGGTATTGCCCTTGCGTTGGCGCACCACGCGCCGGGCCTGCGCGCGCGCCCCTGCGAGCCGGATGGTTTCGACGATGTCAAACGCTCGCTGGCCAGTGGTCAAATTCAAAACAACAATGCATCGTCAGGTAACATCTGTGATGCGATTCTGACGCCACAACCAGGGCAGATTACGTTTCCGATCCTGAAACGCCTGTGCGGACCCGGTTTTTCGGTCAGTGAAGAAGAAGCGTTGCGTGCCATGGCACAGGCGTTCTTGCGCCTTAAGATCGTTCTTGAACCCGGTGGCGCCGTTGCGCTGGCCGCAGCCCTGTTTCGACAGGACGAGATCGAAGGCGACGATGTGATTGTGGTTGCATCGGGCGGAAATACCGATCCGGATGTGTTCACCCGGGCGTTGGAATTCCTGACCTGACAAGCATATCCGAACCGTGCAATCTGCGACCTGAAGTCGAGCAAAGGTTAGAACAATGTACATGGCTGATCTGGGTGCGGTGCAGTTGCATTACCGCATTGACGGCGCTGCTGACGGCGCCCCGATTGTGTTTGCTAATTCCTTGGGCACAGATCTGCGCCTATGGGATGCGGTCCTGCCGCATCTGCCCGAGGGGCTGAAGATTGTCCGCTATGACAAACGCGGTCATGGCCTGTCATCTGCTCCGCCCGGGCCGTATTCGATGGGTACGCTTATCCGCGATGCCGAGCGGCTGCTGGATGTTCTCGAAATTCGATCCTGCGTTTTCGTCGGTTTGTCAATCGGTGGCATGATTGCGCAAGGGTTGGCCGTGAAACGGATGGATCAGATCCGGGCGCTGGTGCTGTCGAATACTGCGGCCAAGATCGGCACACCGCCAACATGGGATGACAGGATGGCTGCCGTGCGCGCAGGCGGGATCGAAGCTTTGGCAGATGCCACGATGGAGCGTTGGTTTTCGCGTGATTTCCTGACCAGCGACGAACATTTACTGTGGCGCAACATGATGGTGCGGCAGCCCGCCGATGGTTTTCTGGGATGTTGCGCCGCAATAGCGGGCACCGACTTTTATACGCCGACAAGCAGTCTGCGTCTTCCTGCGTTGGGCATCGCAGGCAGCGAAGACGGATCGACCCCGCCCGATCTGGTGCGTGAGACCGTCAAGCTTATTCCCGGTTCCCGGTTCGAGCTCATGCGCCGGGTCGGCCACCTGCCCTGCGTTGAAAAACCTGCGGAATACGCCGCCATACTGCGTCAGTTCCTGACCGATATCGGACACGTTTGAAGGAGCGCGACTTGGCCGAATTTCTGCTGGTTCACGGGTCCTGCCATGGGGCGTGGTGTTGGCGTGATCTGATCCCCGAGATTCAAGCGACCGGGCATGTCGCCCGGGCAATCGATCTGCCCAGTCACGGGTCGGATCCAACCCCGATCGCCGACGTGACGCTGGACACGTGCAGAGACGCGATCCTTGCCGCATGTACACCGGATACAATCCTGCTGGGCCACTCCTGGGGCGGATATCCGATCAGCGCCGCAGCCGAGGCGCAGCCAGGCGACATGCGCGCCTTGGTCTATCTGTGCGCCTATGTTCCGCATGGTGGACAATCCTTGATCGAGATGCGCAGAAGCGGGCCTCGGCAAACGATTGGAGATGCCATTGAAAAATCTGCAGATGGTCTGGCCTACATGTTTCGCCCGGACAAGGTGCAGACCTTGTTTTATCATGACTGCCCGCCGGAAACTGTTCCCTATGCGCTGGCGCGGCTTTGCCCGCAGCCAATCGGGCCGCAGGAAACCGGATTGCATCTGGGCACTGGTTTTACAAACACACCCAAAGCCTACATCAAGTGCATGGACGACCGGATTATTCCGCCCGAATATCAGGAACAGATGAGCACGTGTGTACCCCCGGATCTTCGACTTTCCATAAACAGTTCGCATTCGCCATTTTTTTCAAAACCCAAAGATCTCGCCCGGATATTGGCGGACCTTGAAGCAAAGCTCTGATCCGAAAGACTTCGGGCATTACGTCCTTATCGGGCAAGAACCAAAGGATTGCTTTTCAGATGGTGCAGCAATGGCTAGGGTTTGCTCATCCCAAGTGACCAGACGGTATTCATGCGCCTGCCCTTTGCCTTCGTTCTTCTGACAGTCATGATCGACGCGATGGGTATCGGCCTTGTTCTGCCGATCATGCCCCAGCTTATTGTCGAGGTTCAGGGCGGATCATTGGCCAATGCAGCCGTCTGGGGCGGCGTGCTCAGCACCGCGTTTGCGGCTATGCAGTTTGTTTTCGGGCCGGTTCTGGGCAACCTTTCGGACGCCTATGGCCGGCGGGTTGTCATACTGGTTTCGTTATGTGTGATGGCGCTGGATTACGTGGTCATGGCGCTGGCAGGAAGCATCTGGTTGCTATTGCTGGGGCGCATTGTCGGCGGTGTGACAGCGGCCACGCATTCAACCGCCGCCGCGTTCATGGCCGATGTTTCAAAACCTCATGAAAAGGCCGCCAACTTCGGTCTGCTTGGCGCTGCATTTGGCATGGGGTTTGTTCTGGGGCCCGTAATCGGCGGCCTGCTGAGCGGATACGGGACCCGGGCGCCGTTCTGGGCCGCTGCTGCCCTAACGGCCGCTGTATTTTTGATGGGTCTGTGGGTCATGCCTGAAACGGTTACGGATAAAACGCGGCGGGCGTTCAGGCTGCGCCGGGCCAATCCGGTGAACTCTTTGCTTGCCATTGCGGCACTGCCGGGAATTCGGCCGTTGCTTGGGGTGTACTTCCTGTATTCTGTATCTATCTACGTCTATCCTGCCATCTGGTCTTATTTCACAACCGAAAGGTTTGGCTGGCAGCCGCAAATGATCGGACTGTCCCTGGGCGTTTACGGCATCGCAATGGCAGCCGTACAAGGCGGGCTCATCCGGCCCGCAACCAAATACCTGGGTGAAAGTGTCACAATTAAGTATGGCATGCTCATCGAAATCGTCAGCTTTGCGCTACTTGCCTTTCTGACCAGCGGAGCACTTGCGTTGATGCTGATCCCGATCACTGCCATCGGCGCGGTGATTACCCCGGCATTACAAGCGCAAATGTCGCGCGCAACGCCGGATTCCCAGCAAGGTGAGTTGCAGGGCGTTCTGTCATCGCTGCACGCGCTGTCGATGGTCGTTTCTCCTTTGTTGATGACCAGTCTGTTTGCATGGTTCATCCGACCCGGCGCTGTTCCATATCTGCCGGGTGCTCCTTTTCTGCTGGCGCTGCTGCTGATGGCCGCAGGATATCGCCTGTATCTGCGCGCGCGCCCTGTCGAAGCATAAGTCCGACATGACCTTGGCGCTTTCCGTCTTGCGGGCTGTCCTTTCCCGCGCCACCTTAGGCAAAACCCAAGTTGGGAAGGCGATGTTTGCTACGAAATCCACTTGTTCACACCACATCAGGCTCAGGCCCGCGCCCTGCGGATCGTGCACTTTTGGCCTGGGTCTCAACTATTTGAATGTGAAAGATACCGCATGAAGTTACACGACCTTGATGTCATCGTGACCGCGCCGCCAGCGCCGGGATGGGGTGGGCGCTATTGGATACTGGTTAAGGTCACGACCGATACCGGCGTCGTCGGTTGGGGCGAATGCTATGCGTCGTCGGTTGGTCCTGACGCCATGGGTCATGTCATCCAAGATGTATTCGAACGTCATATGCTGGGCGAGAATCCGGAAAACACCGAATTGATGTTCCGCCGCGCCTATTCCAGCGGCTTTACGCAGCGACCGGATCTGACCGTCATGGGGGCGTTCTCGGGTCTGGAAATTGCGTGCTGGGATATCCTGGGCAAGGATCGTGATCGTCCGGTTTACGCCTTGTTGGGCGGACGCATGAATGATCGCATTCGCGCTTACAGCTACCTTTACCCTCTGCCCCGGCACAATCTGACCGATTTCTGGACCTCACCTCATCAGGCAGGTGAGGCTGCGGCGGAGCTGGTGCGACGCGGTTACACCGCCGTCAAATTCGATCCGGCCGGTCCTTACACGATTCGTGGCGGTCACATGCCTGCCATGTCGGACATTTCCATGTCTGTGGCCTTTTGCAAGGCCATACGCGAAGCGGTTGGCGACAAGGCCGATTTGCTGTTCGGCACACATGGCCAGTTCAACACCGCCGGCGCCATTCGACTGGGCCAGGCATTGGAACCCTACGCGCCCCTCTGGTTCGAAGAACCCACACCGCCCGACATGATCGAGGATATGGCCCGCGTCGCGCGCAACGTGCGCATTCCCGTGGCGACCGGTGAACGCATGACCACCAAGGCTGAATTTGGAGCGGTGTTGCGTGCCGGGGCCGCCGAAATCCTGCAACCGGCTCTGGGCCGAGCAGGTGGTATCTGGGAGATGAAGAAAGTCGCTGCTATGGCTGAAGTGTTCAATGCGCAGATCGCGCCTCACCTGTATGCAGGACCGATTGAATGGGCCGCAAACATTCATCTGGCCAGTTCGATCCCGAACCTGCTGCTGCTTGAAACCATCGAAACACCATTTCACGATCAACTGATCAAGGGTTCAATCCGGATCGAAGACGGTTTTGTAACACCGCCAACGGCGCCGGGTTTGGGTATTGATGTAGATGAAGATCTGGCCCGCGCGCATCCATATCAGGGGCGCAACCTTCACCTGGAAATGCAAGAACAGCCGTGTGATTACGCAAACGGAAACGCATTTCAGGGCGGTGCCCCCGCGACCGAGGATTGATCCGGGGCCGCTAGTTGGACACGTATCCCGCAATAACCTGTAACAGCTTGAAGGCGGTCGCAGCGTCGTTTTCGACAACGGCAAGGAATTCCTCTTCACCGATCCGCAAACAGGACAGGTCTGTTTCTGCAACCATGCTCAAGGCGCGCGGTTCTTTGCGGATCAGCCCCAGCTCTCCGACCAGACCTCCGGGACCAACCCTTAGGATCAGCTCATCGGGCCCCGTAGGTTTTGGCAGATACAATCCGGCTTCACCGTCCAATATAACATAGGCACCATCGGTCGGCTGGTCGTCCTTCAGGAACACGACCTGCCCTTGTGCCGCGTCGAACCAGCGCGCACCAAACGCCAGCAGGCGCAATTGTCTGCGATCCAGCCCGGAAAACAGCGGCGTTTGTTCCAGGGCGCGTAATTTTCGTGCCAAGTCCGCCGATGCGGCACTGTCTTCTTCTACCATCGCAGGCCCTTCATCCGTGACCACCCGACCTTGGCGGATTTCCACAAACATGTCGAAAACATCGGGGTTCTCGAACTGATCGTTCAGATAGATCACCGTTGTATCGGGCAGCAGCTGGCGCAGGTTCTTGTATACGGCCACTTGGGTCTGCATGTCATAACTGGCCAGCGCATTCTCAAGGATCAGAATATCGGGTTTCTTGATCGTTGCACGGGTAAATGCCAGCGGCTCGGCAAAAACCGCAGGCAGATTCTGCCCACCCAGAGCTACCGGAACGTCGTAAATCAGTTCCACAACCAGCGGACGCGCACCGTTTTCCGCCAGAACATCGACAATCAACTTGCGCGCCTCATCTGACCGAGCGCCCCCGATCTGACTGACTTTCCCGAACAGGGCGTTTTCCAGCACTGTCAATCCCGGCGCAAATTTTTCCGGGTCAAGCGGAACAAAAACATCCTGCAAAAGTTCAAGCAGTTTTTCAGAATGGCTGTGCCTAAGTTCCAATATCCGCTGCTTCAATTCATCTGTGAATGCAGGTCCGATCTGCTCTGCGGAAATAACCAAAGGAACAGCCAGCAGATTTGCCAATTGCCCGTCATCAAGCCCGGCAACACCTTCCTGACGCGTACGTTCGACCAGCTCGACAGCGGCCTCGTAAACCTGTGCATCCAATCCCAGCTTGCGGAACAAGGGGTGATCGGTGCCGTCCAATCCAAAGATCTGGCGCAGCATTTCGATCACATCCCGCGTCAGGGCAACCAGCGTCTCATCCAAACCCAGATCGCGCAATTGCCCCAGAAACACGGTCTGCTGTGCCAGCAATTCCTGCGTCACCGGGAAACGCGGTGTTGCAAACAGCAGATTCTCGACCACGGGCAAAGCGGGATTGTAGGCGTTCCGATCAAAAATCAAAGCCTGTTGCCCCAGCCCGGCCGTTTCGATGGCCTGCCGCACCAACGGGCGCATGTCGATCAGTTTACCCGCCAGAACCGGGTGATCTGCGGCATCAAAAATCTGCTCGGCGCCACGCAGAAACAAGGCCGTACCGGAGCCCATGCCGTCAATCAGCTGCAACCACCAGTCGCGCAGATCACCAGCGTCGCTGAGCCCGGCGCGGGACGGGTCCAGCCATTCCGACGTGTACGGATCGACGCTGTTGCCCGCGCGTATCGTCTCGGCAAATCCGGGATCGTCCGATGTGTCCGATAAGGGTTTGTAACGCATGGGCATCATCACGTTGTCGCCCAGCGTGCCCTGAAACATAACCGGGCGCGACGAGGCGTATCCGATACGGGCCGCCAGAACGCCCTGATGCAGCTCTGCCAGATTCTGGTCGCCAATTTCGACCCGACCTGCGCTGGGCAGAATCTCGCGCGTCAAAAGCTCGGCAATTGCGCGCCGATCCTCCTCGCTCGGGGCTGCGATACCTATGGTTTTGCCTGCCGGGAAACTCAAGTCCAGATCATCCAGCACCTGATTGCCGTCCATATCCCGAACCGAAACCCGATCAAGCCTGATGTCACCGGTCAGTTTGGGGATCACATCGGGCTCACCTTCGAACAACGCCTCATCCTGCATGCCTGCGGGTGCAAAGCGTTCTATCACCACATCCCAGCGCAGCGACATGTCCTGCGTCTGGTTGTAATAGGTCAACAGCTCTTTCCACGGAGAGCTGAGATCCTTGTATGCGGCCAGTGCCGCCACCAGCGCGCCCAGCGAAACCGAACCTTGCAGCACCAGTAAACCGCCAACAAGATAAAACATGAATGGCGTCAACTGAGAAATGAAGTTATTGATAAACTTCATAAAAAACTTCTTCTGATAAATCTCGAACCGGATACCGAACAGGCGGCCCAATTGATCCGAAATCATCGCCC
>JBCCIK010000061.1:0-19562 GCA_039028255.1 Pseudomonadota bacterium
ATTTCTTGCGCCTCAAGCAGGCACACGGACGCGCCCGCCTGCGCAGCATGCAATGCAGCCGAGCAGCCGGTATAGCCACCTCCGATCACAGCGAGGTCGACGCTCAGATCTGACGACAGGGCAGAGCCTACCGGTGTTTCGCCGCACGTATCGCGCCAGAATGAATGTTCGGGGTTGGTCAAACTGCTCCTCTTCGGTTCGCGCGCCGACGCCGGTTCTGCGTCAGCCCGTTGCAATCGGCCGCTGATCGTCCCGACCCATTGCGACCAGTATGGGGTTCGTTTCCTGTTGCGCAAGAAAGGCGGCCCTGTCCGTCATACCGCGCCAGTCCGCCAGAACGAGCGATTGCGCAACCGCTCCGCCCAGGGTCGCGCCCGGACCGGTCACGATAAACAGGTCCGGCGCAAACTCGCGCGCTGCGGTCTGCACGGCACGTGTGAAATCGTATGTCTGGGTGATCTGGTGATCCAGAGTGTAGTTCCAAAGTTCATCTGGATCGCTTGCGCCCGGCCACCAGATACTGCCGCGCCCGTCAACCAGCGGAAGCACCGGCTGGCAAAACATGCTACTGGGCAGCCTTGCGCGCCCTTCGGCCGCAACAGGGGCCTGCAAGGGGGTGTGAAAAGCGGCATGGTTTGCCAGGCGCATAGGAAACCGATCCTGAAGCACAGGATGCGACGCTTCAAAAGCCGCCAAGCCCGCTTCGTTTCCCGCCAACACCAGCAGTCCGCCCAGATCGATGGACAAGGCCAGATCATGCCCTTCCAGACCGGCAATGCGCGCGACATCCTGCAACAAATCGCGTTTTCGATCTGTGGCCTTGGTCCATGTCGTATCAGTAAACGGGTAAACAAGTTGACCGCCGATCAAATGCTCTTGCATCAGATGGCCCATGGTGTTCACAACGCGAAATCCGGTTTCGTCACTGACCGCACCAGCCACCGCCAGTGCGCTGTACCAGCCCATCGAATTGCCCGTGACGGCCACAACGTCGATATCATCGGCAAGCGCCCGAGCATCCGCCAAAGACGCGGCGTAGATAAGTGGCGATGCTACATCGCCGCGCGAGTATTTCCCGGCGGTGAATCGTGCCGCGCCATCCAAAGCAATCAGACCTTCCTGACTGTGTTGCGCGCGAATGGCATCGAACCGGTGAAACAGGTCCATGCGCGCCGCGTGATGGCGATGCAGATACCCAAGCTCTGATCTGTTATAGGTTCCCCGGCCCGGACATATCACAACGGCGGTTCTGGTCATGGCTTTGCACCTGTCAGCGCCTGTGCTGCCAGAACGATCTTTTCTCTGGACGGCAAAGACGCGGCATAGGCCGGTCCGGTGACGATAAAGCTGTCTTCTGCCGCCACACGCGCAATCGGCTGTTGCGAATTGTTTTCCGTAAAAAAGGCCATCAAAGCCTCGGACTGGCTGCCGGTGCGGCGGCATTCATCCACAATCAGAACATGCTGACAGGGTTTTGTGGCCTGGCACAACGCCTCGGCAGGCAACGGCGCCAGCCAGCGCAGATCGACAATCCTGACGTTCAATCCGGCTGCGCGTAATGCGGGCAACGCTTGGTGTGACAGGAAATGGCCGTTTCCATAGGTGACAATGGCAAGGTCTGTACCATCACCATGAATACCGATTTCACCCAACGCGATACGCTGATCGGGCGACGGATACGATGTCATCCATGCCCCATCCTGCGCCTGATGCAGATCCCGCATGGGATACAGCGCGATGGGCTCCAGAAACACCACAACCCGTTGTTCCTCGCGTGCCAGGCGCACGCATTCCCGCATCATAAGCGCGGCATCCGCACCGTTCGACGGGCAAGCGATGACAACACCGGGGATGTCCCGCAGCACGGCAATTGAGTTATCATTGTGAAAATGACCCCCAAAACCTTTTTGGTATCCCAATCCTGCAATCCGCAGGACCATCGGATTGGCAAATTGCCCGTTCGAAAAAAACGACAGCGTCGCGGCCTCGCCTCTTATCTGGTCTTCGGCGTTGTGCAGATAGGCCAGAAACTGGATTTCCGGGATCGGAATGAACCCGTTATGGCCCATTCCTATCGCAAGCCCCAATATTGACTGTTCATCAAGAAGCGTATCGATAACCCGGTCCTGTCCAAACCGCTGCTGCAGCTTTTGCGTAACGCCGTAGACACCACCTTTGCGCCCGATATCCTCACCCATACAGACGATTTCGTTATGTTCCAGCATCAGATCGGTCAGCGCCCAATTGATCAGACGACTCATGGGCTGAGGATCGTCCATGGCCTTTATATCCGATCCAAACGCCGACCTGCGGGCCGTATGGCCCGGACCATTATCCGGCCTGCAATTCCGTTTCGGTGGAATCAGACTGACCATCACCTGTTCGGCATTGGCTAAATGCGGGCGGGTGGCGGCCTGAACGGCTATACGGTCGGTACGCGCGCATGTGTCCGTGTAGATCTTCAACGCGGCCTCAGGCGCCAGTGCACCCGCCTGATCCAGCAACCGCACCGAATGCAAAAGCGGGTCGTTGGCTTCGTCCGCCTCGACCTCGGATTTTGACAGGTAGGTTGTGGGAACGTCCGCCCCGGCATGGCCGTACAAACGCACGGTCTTCAAATGCAGGAACGCAGGTTTGCGGCGCGTGCGCACATAATCGGCGGCCTGCTTTGCCACGGCGTAGGCTTCATACAAATCCAGGCCATCGGCCTGAAAATACCGAATACCCGGCCGGTGTTCCATCGACGCTTGAATCCATCCCTTTGGTGTCTTCACTGAAATGCCGATCCCATTGTCTTCGCACACGAAAAGCAGCGGCAAGGGTGTCGATTGCACGCTGGTCCACCCTGCTGTGTTGATAGCCCCCTGGGCCGTCGAATGGTTGGCCGATGCGTCCCCGAAAGACACCATGGCGATCCCGTCTTCGGGCAATTCGCGGTGTTCGGGCGGATTGCGCCGTGCCGCGCCCAGCGCATAGGCCGCACCCACGGCCTTGGGCAGATGGCTGGCAATGGTCGACGTCTGCGGCGGAATGCACAGCTTTTTTGAGCCCAATACCTTGTGTCGTCCGCCAGAGGTCGGATCCTCTTTCGAACAGGCAAAGCTCAGCAACATATCCCAAGCGATCTGTTGCCCGGGCACCTGTGCCGCGCGAGCGATCTGAAAGGCGGCATCCCGGTAATGCAGGAACGCGATGTCCGTCGGGCGTAAAGCATGGGCCACGGCCGCCATCCCTTCGTGTCCGGAAGAGCCGATGGTGTAAAACCCCTGCCCTGCCTTTTGCATGGCCCGGCTTGTACGATCCAACGCACGGCTGAGCACCTGCGAACGAAAGACCGAAACCGCATCCGTGTTGCTTAAGGCCATTCCGGGGCGTGCACCCGAAGGCAAATCACGCGCCGCCACGCGCGTCAAAAAATTGTCGTGAACGATCTGCGCCCGGTCCATTACGCGGCCTTCTCAAACTGTTGTATCATGTCGGGTTTGGCAAGAACCCACCCAAGTCAGTATCTTATCTCGCTGGCATCCAAAGAAAGCCAGTGATAATCAGCGGCAAAGGTATGAGGATATGTAATATGATCGCGCCGCGACGCTTTCTTCCATCCATTTCGTCATTGCTGGCGCTCGAGGCCGTTGACCGGCTGGGCAGTGCCTCGGCCGCTGCCGAGGAACTGTCCTTGACCCAAAGCGCCATCAGCCGACAGCTTAAGGCAATGGAAGAACAACTGGGTGTTTCATTGATCCAACGCACACAGATGCGGTTGCATCTGACGCCTGCTGCGCAGGACTATGTACAAACGGCCCGCGATGCTTTGCATCAACTGGCGCAAGCCTCGTTGAAGCTGAAGGCCAATCCTACCGGAGGATCGCTTCACCTGTCCATTCTGCCAACGATTGGCATGCATTGGCTGGCGCCGCGATTGCAGGATTTTGCCCGTCGTCATCGGGAAGTGTCGGTCAACCTGAACACCCGCTTGAAACCCTTCGATTTTGCAACAGAAGACTTCGACGCCGCCATTCATTTTGGACAAAAGAACTGGAGCGGCGTGAATTATCTGAAAATCATGCATGAAACGGTGATACCCGTCTGCGCCCCCAGCCTGTTACCGGACCGGCTGGATCGCATCGACTGGCTGATGCAGGCGCAATTGCTGCATATCGCAACCCGGCCGGATGGATGGGAACGCTGGTTTGCGGCTCAGGGTCATCCGATCACCGGTCTCAAGGGCGTGCTGTTTGATCAGTTCTCGACAATGATCCCGGCAACAATCCACGGGTTGGGGGTGGGGTTGATCCCAAGATACCTGGTGTCCGAGGACCTGAAAAACGGCAGACTGGTGCTGGCGTGGAACGGACCAGAAATCAGCCTGGGTGATTACTATCTTGTTTGGCCAAAAGCAAAACTCGAGTCAGAGCCCTTGAAATCGTTCCGCTTCTGGCTGGAACACCAGATTGATCAAGACGGTCCTTAAAGGCCCATTCCGGCGTCCATGCGTGGTGATTGAGGATACACCACGTGACGCATGGCTGCACACCCCCTTTGAGGGAATGCGAAAGAAGGTCCCGACCGTGAAGATCAGATATCGATCGAGCGCGCTATGAGTTCTTTCATCACTTCGTTGGTGCCACCATAGATCATCTGAACCCGTGAATCCGCGTAAAGCCGAGCAATCGGATATTCCATCATAAAGCCGTACCCGCCGAACAACTGAAGACACTCATGCACAATCTCGTTCTGCACCTCTGACCCCCAGTATTTGACCATCGATGCGGTGGCTGCATCCAGTTCGCCCGCCTCCAGTTTTGCAATACAGTCATTGACGAAACTGCGCAGCACTTCGGCCTTGGTCTTGCACTCTGCCAGCTTGAACCGGGTATTCTGAAAATCCATGACGCGCTGGCCAAAGGCTTTGCGCTCCTGCACATACTTGATTGTTTCCGCAAGCGCGAAGTCTATTGCGCCCAGCGCCATAATACCAATCGTCAGCCGTTCCCACGGCAACTGTTTCATAAGCTGGTAAAACCCCTGCCCCTCTTCCGGGCCAAGCAGGTTTGTCATCGGCACCTTGACGTCTTCGAAAAACAGTTCGGCGGTGTCGTTGCCCTTCATTCCCAGCTTTTTGAGATTGCGACCCCTGCGGAATCCGTCGGCCCCGCCAGTTTCGATGGCAATAAGCGATACGCCCCCTGCGCCAAGCGCTTTATCGGTCTTTGCCGCGACAATCACCAGATCGGCGGTCTGACCATTGGTGATGAAAATCTTGGAGCCGTTGATCCGGTACGAGTTGCCGTCCCGGTCGGCCGTAGTACGTACCGCCTGCACATCCGACCCGGTGCCCGGTTCGGTCATCGCCAAGGCGCCGACCATTTCCCCTGATGCCAGTTTCGGTAACCACCGCTGTTTTTGATCTTCGCTGCCATAGGCCGTGATGTAATGCGTGACGATGGACTGGATACCGTATCCCCAGCCTGCGTCCCCACGAGACGCCTGCTCGTATATGGTGATGGAATCAAAGCCCATGCCCCCGCCGACGCCGCCATAGTCTTCGGCAATTGCTCCGGCCATCAGACCGGTTTCGCCGGCTCTGTGCCAGAATTGTCGGTCAACCACCCCGTTATCGCACCACGTTTCAATGTGCGGAACCAATTCATCATCCATGAACCGTCCAGCCATATCTGCAAACATCCTGTGTTCGTCTGTGACCCACGCTGCGGACGAGGTAAAAAGCGACATTTCAGGCTCTCCAATAACTAGCAGGGCTATAAGATATCGCCGCCGATGAGTCCCGCCAATCCGTGTGACGCCGCGTCCTTGATCGCGGCTACGCAACGTTTCGAACCGAAATGACGTTAGCAGCGGGATGCAACCGGTCAATTTGGTGTGCAGCCCGACCCGAGACGCCGGTTTCGGCGTTGCCTCGCAACGGGATGCGCCCCAATATCCCGGCACCACGCGAAACCCGCCCTTTTCACCACCAAATCGGGTCCGACAGCACAGGGGCGCCTGAAAGGAAATCACATGCCGCGCGCATTCTCAGAACTGACATTCACACCCGCCGTCCGCGCACATCAGGAAAGAATGGGGTCATCCAACGCGTACTCGAAATTTCTGACATCAGGCCGGCAACAGGGTCACCGGATCGGTCCGGCAGAAAAAGCGTTTATCGAGGCGCGGGACGGGTTTTATCAGGCCACTGTGTCGGAAACCGGCTGGCCCTATGTGCAGTTTCGCGGCGGTCCGGTAGGTTTTCTAAAGGTTGTTGGGCCGCAAACCATCGGATATGCGGACTTGTCCGGCAACAAACAGTATATTTCGCGCGGGAACTTGGACGGAAACGACCGCATTGCGATGATCCTGATGGATTACGCAAACCAACAAAGGTTGAAGGTGCTGGAGCATGCGGAATTCAGCGAAGGAGAGGCCGCAGCAGCCAGTCTTTGCCCTCAAAACTCGGACGCGCCAGCCGAACGTGCAGTTATCATTCGGGTTGCGGCACTGGACTGGAACTGCCCACGTCACATACCTGCGCGTTTTACTGAGGCCGAGCTTCGCCCGCATCTGAACAATCTGGGTCAACAGCTTGCAAAGCTGCAACAGGAAAACGAACTTCTGAAACAACAGCTGGCCGAGCAGAGATAAAACGCCGAAATCCGCCAAATTTGCGCTCTGCCTCTTGACCTTCCTGTCACTGGAAGCCTCATCTGGGCAATAGAGGATACTTCAGGACGAGTCGAATGACCTTGCGCCAGACCACGCAATTGAAAATCACCGGGCTGAATTGCGCGTCTTGTGTGGCCCGTGCGCAGGCCGCTTTGACGCATGTGCCGGGTGTCAGCGACGCATCGGTCAACTTTGCCACCAAAACAGCACGAGTGGTCCACGACAATCCGATCCGCGAGGTGACAGAGGCGTTGGACAAGGCCGGATATCCGGCGGCGTCACAGCAGGTTGTTGTGAACATCGACGGGATGACCTGCGCATCCTGTGTATCGAGGATCGAAAAGGCGCTGGATGCAAGCCCTGGGATACTGAAGGCTGACGTCAATTTTGCGAACAACACCGCGCGCATCACGTATGCGGAAGGGGCCACCAGACCTGAAAAAATTGCGCGCATCACAACCGATCTTGGCTATCCGTCGCAAGTTGCAGCCGCCAAAGGCACCGCTGGTTCCGACACCACCGACGAATTGCGCAGCCTGACCCGTGCGACACGTCTGTCCGTGATCCTGGCGGCCCCTGTCTTTGTTCTGGAAATGGGAGGGCACGCGATCCCCGCATTTCATCATTGGGTCCACGCAACCCTTGGTTTGCAAACCAGTCATATGATTCAGTTTGCCCTGACCTCGGCATTGCTGATGGTGCCGGGTCGGATGTTTTTCAGGATGGGTGTTCCGTCCTTGTTGCGTGGCGCGCCGGACATGAATGCGCTGGTCGCCCTGGGCACGGGCGCTGCGTATGTCTACTCGGTCATTGCAACGTTTGCACCGCATCTGATGCCGCAGGGAACAGCCAAAGTGTATTTCGAGGCAGCAGCCGTCATTGTTGTCCTGATCCTGCTGGGCCGTCTGATGGAGGCGCGGGCCAAGGGGAAAACGGGTGCAGCGATCCGCAAACTGGTTGGGTTGCAGCCCAAAATCGCACGGCTTGAACACGACGGTACGGTCGTTGACCGGCCCATAGAAGAGATCGATGTCGGCGACACTCTGCAGATCCGTCCCGGCGAGCGTGTTCCGGTGGATGGCGTGGTGCTGGATGGTACAACCTATGTCGACGAAAGTATGATCACGGGTGAGCCTGTCCCGGTGGGCAAGTCCGCAGGTGATCCGGTTGTCGGCGGCACCGTAAATGGCACCGGCGCTTTGCGCGTGCGGGCCAGTCATGTGGGCACGGACACCGTGTTGGCACAGGTCATCGCGATGGTAGAGCAGGCTCAAGGTGCGAAATTGCCGATCCAGGGTCTGGTCGACCGGATTACCTATCGCTTTGTCCCAGCCGTCATGGCGGTTGCTACAGCAACCGTTTTTGTCTGGCTTCTTGTTGGACCGGCCCCGGCGTTGCCACTGGCGCTGGTTGCCGGTGTGTCTGTTCTGATCATCGCCTGCCCGTGCGCGATGGGTCTGGCGACACCGACCTCGATCATGGTCGGCACCGGACGCGCAGCACAGCTTGGGGTGTTGTTTCGCAAGGGCGATGCGCTGCAACATCTGCAACAGACGCAAGTGGTTGCTCTGGACAAAACGGGCACGCTGACATTGGGCCGTCCGGAACTGGACGGCGTCATTACCACAAAAGGGTTTGATCAACCTACCGTTTTAAGGCTGGCGGCAGCGCTTGAGGCTCGATCAGAACACCCCATCGCCTTGGCCATTACGCGCGCCGGACCCGCCGCTTTGCCGACAGCGACCGAGGTTCAATCTTTGACAGGTCTGGGCCTGCAAGGGCAGATCGAAGGCCGCAGCGTTCTGATCGGATCACTGAAACTGATGCAGGATAACGGCATTCGGACTGACGCCCTGCACCCCGAGGCCGAAGCACGCGCGGCGCAAGGTGCAACCCCGGTGTTCATGGCAGTTGACGGTCAGGCTTCGGCCAGCCTTTTTGTGTCCGATCCGATCAAACCCGGAACGCCAGAGGCCCTGGCGCGCCTGCGGGACATGGGGCTGTCTTTGGCGATGATCACCGGCGACAATGCCCGCACCGCGCAATCATTGGCCGATGAACTGGGCATCGATCACGTAACAGCCGGGGTACTGCCAGACGGAAAACTGGAGGCGATGACAGCGCTGCGCGAGCGCTATGGGGCAGTGGCCTATGTGGGGGACGGGATCAACGATGCGCCCGCACTGGCCGCCGCCGATACCGGTA
Source organism: Pseudomonadota bacterium (assembly GCA_039028255.1). GTDB lineage: Bacteria > Pseudomonadota > Alphaproteobacteria > Rhodobacterales > Rhodobacteraceae > Ruegeria. The sequence goes on from JBCCIK010000061.1 coordinate 8,866, forward strand.
TTGCAATCGGAACAGGGACCGATGTTGCGATTGAAACCGCAGATGTCGTGTTGATGTCAGGTGATGTGCGGGGGGTGGCCAATGCTCTTGAAATCAGCCGCCGAACCATGCGCAACATCCGGCAGAATCTGGGTTGGGCCTTCGGTTACAACATCCTTTTGATCCCTGTGGCGGCGGGGGTTCTGTATCCGTTTGGCGGTCCTTTGCTGTCACCTGCTTTGGCGGCGGGAGCCATGGCCATGTCCAGCGTTTTTGTTGTGTCCAATGCCCTGCGTCTGCGCAGGGTGCGCGCCAGCCTGCCGGAAAAGGCAAATTCGGAAACCGCCCGGGTGCCGGCATGAACATCGGTGCAGTCTCCAAAGAAACCGGCCTGCCTGCCAAGACAATCAGGTATTATGAGGATATCGATCTGATCAAACCGCTGCGGGACGACAACGGGTATCGGCAGTTTCGACCTCGGGATGTGCACATGCTGAATTTTCTGGGACGCGCGCGCGCGCTTGGCTTTACTATCGAGCATTGTCGCACACTGCTTGCACTGTACGAGGACGAAACCCGGGCCAGTGCCGATGTCAAACGCGTGGCCAGAGATCATCTGAAGCAGATCGAATCCAAGATTGAGGACCTGAACGCGATGCGGGATACTCTGGGTCATCTCATTGATGCCTGCGCCGGAGATGACAGGCCGGATTGCCCGATCCTGCGCGATCTGGGCGGTGCGTCGTAAGCCGGGATTGCCCTTTGAGATCAGCTTTGTTGTGTGTTCCCTCAGCACGCCGACCGATTGTGGTCGGTGAAGCAAAATCGGATCACGGGGCTGTCACTTTCTACGCTGACAAGATGAAGGTGGCGTAGAGCCCGTAGGCAGAACCCGACCCTGCATCGGTGCTGCCGGTATAGCCCTCGAAGGCCAGCGGCTCATCGGTGCGGGGCCCGTGCAGCCAGCGTTTGGCCAGCGTGCCGTTCTCGAAATCGAGCACCGCATCGTTGTCCGTGGTGGCATATGGGTTCCACGGGTCGTAGACGAAGGTTTCAACGTCCGCACCGACTGTTTTAGCAATCCGCCGATCTAGGGCATCATAGGCGTAGGCGGCGGTAGTAGTATCTGAGCCGTATCCTATCAGCCTGTTCTGGCTGTCATAAGCATAGGTCTCGATCGCATCGGTGACCTTGTGGGTCCGGCTGATGCGGTTGCCGCGCTGATCGTATGCGTAGCGCTAGGTGTCATCCTCAAGCAGCTGGTTATGGGCGTTGCTCTCATAGCCGGAGGAGCTGTTCGAGAAGGTGCGGTTGCCCTCTTCGTCATAGGCATAATCCTCGATCGGCACCGGCACGCCGCCATCGATGGGCGGGATGCCCTGGCGGACCTGCACCGTGGGAAATGTGTTTCGACGATGAGGTCAATTATCTGATTTCATAATAGTCTTTCATTCGGGCGCAAACTTCCGGACTAGTAGAAAAATTTACATAATAGGAACCTAAATTCGTGTAACATCCCAAAATCGTTTTTTCTCTACATGTATATTCGATTCCAATGAGACGCCTATCTTTTCGAATTTCTATGACATCATCAAAGTCAGCATTCCATATCTCTACTTCACCAGCGCCTATGATGAGTTTTGGATATGGGTCTAAACCATGTACCGCCAAACACGAAGTCTCACGCGGCGTAGAACCGACTACATCTTCAGAATCGTAAATCTCAGAAATGAGAAATGTTACACCTATTGTACTGTCAACCCGAACCTTGAGAGCTTGAAGCCAAGAAAACGAACTCGTTTCCTCCCCTACAAACGTGACTTTGTTAATTTTGTTTTTCATATCGAACCTGTCAAAATTTAAAAGTGAACAGTTTCGTGAAACGAGTTTCCAGAAACAGAAGATGGAATATCTACCCTTGGGCCACTTTTAGTAAAGCGGATTCTAACCCCGTTTTCCGCGACCAAGTGATCAGGCGAAAGCTCCGTAACTTCCCCTTCGGCAAGCTCGCCAAACAGTTCTTCCGCAGCGTCCTTTCCCCCGGGTAGATCGGTGTTGTATCTATCTCCTTGCTTGTTTCCATTGTCTCCTCTCCATTTATCGCTTCCTTCCTCCTCTGGATCGCAACTTGGATCTGTGGGATTGCAATCTGAACCGTCGTCATCAGAGGACTTGTCCGACGAGTCTGATGAGCTTTCTTGGTTTGCGCTATTCGCAACGACGTTCGCAACCTTGAACGCATTCAGAGCTTTTCTGATGTTTGCTGCAAGTGAAGCTATCCCGCGAGCGATCGAAGGCAGCGCCGCATTCCGTATCCCTGCTTGTCCCGCATGGTTCGCGGGCGTTTCTGCGATGGCCGTCAACCCACTTGGATCGGTCCAGTTGTAAGGATCGTTCCAGACATACGCATATAGGTTGAGATCCCCTGCTGCGAAGCCGATGGGGTCGCGTTGGATGAACTGTCCTGTTGCGGGGTCGTAATGGCGGGCGCGGTAGTAGATGAGCCCGGTCTCAGGGTCGTGCTCGCGGCCTGTGTAGCCATAGCGCTGCTCGATGGTGTTGACCGTTTGGGTCTGATTGCCGAAGGCGTCGTATTCGTAATCGGCTGCGACAGCGCCGGTGGAGATCGAGACCGCGCTCAGGATCGATCCGAGGCGGTTGGTCGGTTTCCTCAGTGGCCATCGGGCAAGCTGCTGGCGGGCGGGGCTCCCCGAGGAATGACCTGATCTGCGATCGCAAAATATCTTGTCACCCGACAGATCTGTCCGGCCATCCGAACTGTGAAAGGACCTTCGCGGTCACGCATAGTCAAGGACAATGACACAGACAAAAGCAGCATATTCTGCGAAATAGATCGCTCCAACATGATTTCATTCGAGATTTCAAAGGCCGGCCTGACGGTTCACAGCCTGCCAGATGACAATTCCCGACACGACCTCTGCAATCAAGCGTATGCTCAAGGCAGATGCAGTCGACGCCCGGATGCTGGCGCTCTTCGCTCCAAAGCCGCGAGATCTTCGCCTGGGGCCGCCGTCAACACCACAAACAGCAGAGCTGCGCGGTTCGCGTCAGCCGCGTGGTGATTTGGCTCAGATCATCTATACCGAACAGAACCGGCTCGAACACCCTCACATCAAGATGGTTGAACAAACTCTGCAGCGAGATGTCCGAACTATGATCAAAAAGCCCCGCTGCGTGGCGTTTGGACAGGATCGACATGGGACAAAACCGCCGTCAATCGCGCTGCAACACCTGAAATTTGAGGCAACGATCGTCGTGAAGACTAAACTTTCGTCAGTCGGTTTGCGCGAATTCATGTAGTAGGCCCACCACCTAACTTGAATTCAGGGCATCTGATGCTGCCGTGCGGCTCGTCGAACCTGTCGGTCGCGGTGGGCGCAAATTTCAATCCAACATGAACTCGCGGCTCTCGGGATATTTGACTGGCGTCGTATTGAGAACAGACATGCGTTTGGCGACATTTCTAAATAACGAGATGACCTCCACTGACTCTATGCCTCAACCTAAGGATCGCATCCTCGCTGGCGTTGCGCTGATGCTTGGATTTTGCCTGACTGCTCCTTTGCTGGATGTCGCTGCAAAACTCGCATCGGCCAGCGTGCCGGTTGGGCAAATAACGGCTGCTCGCTTTGTCGTGCAGTGTGCGCTGATGGCACCGTTTGTATGGATAATGAGACTTTCATTGCGAGTGGCCCGCGGTGAATTGATGGTGCTCACATTCCGATCTTTACTTTTACTGTTCGCGACTTTTTGCTTCATTACGGCAATTCGAATAATGCCACTTGCCGATGCCTTGGCAATCGTATTCGTGGCACCGTTCATTGTCCTGTTGGTCGGTAAGTTTTACCTTGGTGAGGATGTCGGCCCTCGTCGTGTCGGGGCAGCTCTTTTGGGATTTGTCGGTGTGTTGTTCGTCATCCAACCCAGTTTCGCGGCCTTTGGCGCGGTAGCCATAATTCCGCTTGGCACGGCAGTCGCTTTCGCTTTCTACATTCTTGTAACGCGCGGGCTATCGCGTCGGATGCATCCCGTCGCGCTACAATTCCACACAGGCGTGATTGCCAGTCTATTCTGCATTCCGATCTTGATAGTTGCGCAAGGCTCTGGTTCTGACCTGTTCGATCCCATCTGGCCGACAGACATCGCGTTGTTGTGGCTTTTCGGGGCAGGTTTTTTTGCAACGGTAAGCCATTTGATGATGACCTATGCGCTATCCTTTGCCCCTTCCGTCACACTGGCCCCTTTGCAATACTTTGAACTGCCTGTAGCGACCCTGTTTGGCTACCTTGTCTTCAGTGACTTCCCGAACACGCTTAGCCTGCTGGGTATTGCCATCATCATCGGAGCAGGGCTGTACATGATACATCGCGAAAGAGTTGTGGCCAGACAGATGGCATCGGGGCGGACGGTACCTCCGATCTAAGGTCACACTGGCCACAGCCCTGTGCAAATGCGTATCTCGGCCCAACGATAGTCGTAGTCCGTTCGAAATTGCCAAGCCGTTCAATACCTTTTCTGGGCCCAAGATTGCTGGTCACTGCGGAACGAGATGTCATCTGGGTTTAAGTGGTCGTCTTGGTCTCTCAATCAGATTTCGCCGCACAAAAAAGGAATGGCTGCTCTGTAGAATCCGCAAGGTCATTGAGCGTTTCGATTTTTAGGTCTACATGCTCAATGCCCTTGCTATTGTCGTGCCAGGATGTTGACCAAAGGCACATGGTAGATATTTCGGGCCAGATCAAGAGAACCCCGAGATTCAAGGAACGGGCAAATAAATGAGCGAATTGACAGCATATTGGGGCAATGTTCTGCGTCAAAACTGGGGTCTGGACGCCGGGCTGACCCGGTTGAACGGTGAATATGACCTGAATTTTATGGTCCGGGCAAAAAACGGACGCGACTATGTGCTCAAGGTCATGCGGCCGGGTTGCGAGCCGGACCTTGTAGATATGCAAATCAATGCGCTGGATCATATTGCGACGCACGCCCCCGGCCTGCCGTTTCCCAAGGTCATCCCTGATCTCCACGGGGCGCCGGTTTCCGGGATCGCGGACCAAGCGGACATGCCTCGGCTTGTTTGGCTTTTGGAATGCCTGCCCGGTCAGTGTTATGCCGAGACCGCGCGCAAGCCCAAAGACCTGATCCTAAAGCTGGGCCGCGTTCTGGGCGCGACCGACCGCGCGCTGGAGACGTTTCAGCATGACGGGCTTGACCGTCCGGCATTCAAGTGGGACCTGACCCAGGCCGGGTGGGTCTCGGATCATGTTGCGGTGATCGAGGACCCCGACCGGCGCTCTTTGATCACAGGCATTGTCGAGGCATACAACGCCATTACGCCCAGGCTGGCCGCGTTGCCGAAACAGCCAATTCACAACGATGCAAACAATCACAATATTCTGGTACAGGGCTCTTTAGACCAAAGGCAAGCCGTGTCCGGCCTGATCGACCTAGGCGATATCTGCTCTGCGCCGCGCGTATGCGAACTGGCTATTGCCGGTGCCTATGTCGTGTTGGATCATCCAAAACCAGAGCAGGCGCTGACCGCTCTGGTTCAGGGCTATCATGCGGCGAACCGGCTACAGCCAGGTGAAGTCGATCTGATCTGGCCGTTGTTGCGTATGCGTCTGGCTGTTTCGGTGATCAATTCCTCGCGCGTGATGGCGCAAACCCCCAATGATCCTTATGTGACCGTAAGCCAGGGCCCGGCGTGGCGTTTTCTTGAGAACACGTCGGTCAATGGTGACCTGATGTCCGCGCGATTGCGCGTTGCGTGCGGCTTGCCCGTCACCGACGGAGCGGACCGAGTGCATGCGTATCTGGCCGGGCACCGAGGTCAGTTTGCGCAGATGTTCGGGCAGGATCTGAGTGATGTGCCGATGGGATCACTGTCGGTTGCATCGTCAGTCTGGCCGCAAAATCCCTTTGACATGCCTCTGCATGAGGCCGCGCGCGTTGGCGAGGAGTTCGGCGACGGCCTGTGGTTGGGATATTACAATGAGCCCCGACTGATTTACACCGAGGCCGGATTTCGCAAAGGGCGGTGGAAGGCCTCGGACCGACGCACCGTGCATCTTGCTGTCGACGTGTTTGCCCCGGCCGGAACCGTCCTGCATGCGCCTTTGAGCGCGCGGGTTGAGGCTGTGGAGAACCGCGCCGCGCATCTGGACTACGGCGGCGTCGTGATCCTGCATCATGAAACCCCCGAAGGGGATTCGTTCTATACTTTATACGGTCATCTGGACCCGGAGGTCTGCGAACGGCTGCAACCTGGTGATCCTGTGGCGCAGGGCGCAAGCTTTGCCCGGCTGGGCGACGCCAGCCAGAATGGCGGCTGGGCTCCACATGTGCATTTCCAGATGGCGATGACCACCGACGGGCTGGAACAAGATTGGCCCGGCGTCGGCGATCCGGACGAGATGGATCTGTGGCATGCGGTTTGCCCAAATCCGGCAGCGTTGTTGAACCTGCCGGACGACAAAGTGTTCTACCAGCCGCCCGACAAGCAGGCGATCCTGCAATCCAGGCACGATCATTTCGGCGGAAACCTCAGTTTGACCTATGACGATCCGGTGATGCTGATGCGTGGATGGAAACACCATCTGTTTGATGAATGGGGGCGGCCCTTTCTGGATGCTTATAACAATGTCCCGCATGTCGGACACGCGCATCCAAGGATTCAGGCTGTCGCGGCGGATCAGTTAAAGCGGATGAATTCCAATACCCGGTACCTGCATCCGGCCCAGACGGAGTTTGCCGAACAACTGCTGTCCAAGCTGCCGGACGGTTTCGAAGTTTGCTATTTCGTCAACTCCGGCAGCGAGGCAAACGAACTTGCCTTGCGTCTTGCGCATGCGCACACCGGCGCCCGAGGGATCATAACCCCCGATCACGGCTATCACGGCAATACCAATGCGGCTGTGGCGATATCAGCCTACAAGTTCAACAAACCGGGCGGGATCGGTCAGGCCGATTGGGTGGAACTGGTCGATGTCGCGGATGATTTCCGCGGTGCGTTCAGACGGCAAGATCCGGAACGCGCACAAAAATTTGCGAACCTCGTCGATCCTGCATTGTCGGCATTGCAGCACAAGGGTTACGGGCTATCGGGCTTTATCGCCGAAACCTTTCCGTCGGTTGGTGGCCAGATTGTACCGCCCAAGGGTTATCTTGCCGCCGTTTATGCCAAAATCCGGGCTGCGGGTGGCCTTTGCATTGCGGACGAAGTCCAGACCGGTCTGGGGCGGTTGGGCGCGTATTACTTTGGCTTTGAGTATCAGAAAGTGGTTCCTGATATCGTTGTGCTGGGCAAGCCCATCGGCAACGGGCATCCTTTGGGCGTTGTTGCGACGACCCGGGACATCGCCGACAGCTTTGACAATGGGATCGAGTTTTTTTCGACCTTTGGCGGTTCGACGCTGTCCTGCCGGATTGGCAAGGAAGTGCTTGATATCATCGAAGACGAAGGGCTTCAGGAAAATTCCCGGATCATGGGCGAGCGGCTTATAAGCGGTCTGCGTCGGCTCCAGTCGGACTTTGACAGCATCGGTGACGTGCGCGGTATGGGATTGTTTGTCGGTGTTGATCTGAACAATCCGGATGGGTCCGAAGGCACCGAGATCTGCCGATATGTCAAGAACCGTATGCGGGATCATCGCATCCTGATCGGAAGCGAAGGTCCGAGAGACAATATCCTGAAAATCCGCCCTCCGCTGACCATAGATGCCGATGATGTCGATATGATACTGTGGACTTTGCGCGAGATTCTGTCAGAGGCCAGGGGCTATAGCCCGGCGCCGGAATGCGACCACAATCATCATCACGCCGGGTGCGGCTGTTGCTGAACAAGACCCCGATGATGTGCCGGGATCATTCCTGCCAATTCTAATGCAGCACGGCCGAAGACGTCCGATGCCCTGTGGTCGGTACCGAGATTGCCGCAGTCATGCGCCGCAGGACAATGCCCATTTCCTCGGATAAAGAGGCCAGAGCCGGTGCGAAATCCGGTCGGACAATCAGCGATGCCATCATCATCGCGTCTTCGCGCGCGCCTTCGGACGCGGCCGAAATCATCTGGGCAAAGCAGTTTTCGTCCGCGCCCAGACACGCGCACCCAAGCCCGTGCCGAACCAAAGGACGTCTGCCGTGATGGGCGCACAACGAACACAGTCGGTCCAGGGTCAGCATGGCGGCACGGCCCTCATCTCGGCCCAGCGCGATATCGAAGTCGCTTGCCGCGTCGGCGCGACCGCCAGGACCTTCGCCCCAGAGGCGCAGATACATGACTGCACCTGCCTCGACCGGGTCAAGATCACGCAGGCGACCTACGGCCGCCCCTCCCCGGGATTTTGGTGCGCTCATTTCGTGAGGATCAATTTACCGGCGCGGGTGATGCGCAGTGTGTACAGCTGATCTCCCAGCTCGATATGGGCCAGGTTACCGCCGTTGGTCAGATCTTCGGCCTTGTGCGAAGGCAGCATCGACACGGCGTAGGTTTGGCTTGTGCTAGGGTTCTGCGCGTTCATCGGACAACTCCAGGGATTTTCAGGCAAACGGCCTAATTTGTTCGCGTTTCTTATGATTTGGCTGACCCGGCTGCGAGTTGGCTCTCTGTTCCTGCGTTTAATCTGATTAAATTAGTAAGGTATGTCAAGGGCTGCGTCGGGTTTTCCCGGAACAGATGCGTTTGCAGTGCCTGTAAATGCAGGCTAAGTCATGAAAAACACAGAAAACAGGCGGGCATTCAATGACGACGGCAATTGTTTTTGACCTGGATGGCACACTGGTCGACAGCCTTGGCGATATTGCAGTTGCAGCAAACCGGATGCTGGATGATATCGGCCACACCTCGGTTTCGCGGGATGAAATCGGGCGATTCGTGGGAAATGGATTGCCGAAACTGGTCGAAAGGCTGATCCGTCATTGCGCATTACCGATGGACCGCCACTCGGAACTGACGCAAAGAACTCTTGTACATTACAACGCCGCCGCCAGCGAAACCACCGTACCCTATACGGGCGTACCCGAAGCGTTGGCAGAGTTGAAAATGATGGGATGTTTGATGGGCGTCTGCACCAACAAACCAGAGACCCCGGCCCGTCACATTCTGGATGTGCTCGACCTGTCGCAGTACTTTGATGTTGTTCTGGGTGGCGATACCCTGCCAACCCGCAAACCTGACCCAAGGCACTTGATCGCAAGTTTTGATGCGCTGGCAACCAACGGCGCGCGTCTTTTTGTGGGTGACAGCGAAGTTGATGCGGAAACGTCAAAGGCGGCGGATGTTCCGTTTTTGCTGTTCACACAAGGCTATCGAAAGTCACCCGTGGCCGACATTCCGCACACATTGCCCTACGATCACGCGGGTGAATTGCCCGATTTGATCGAACAAGTCCTGAACATGCAACCACGCCGGGCCTGAGCACAGCACGACCAGTATACAACAGATTGATTGCCGGAGGATTTTTGAGGGGCCGGCCGAGGGGGTATGGACCAGCCCCTCATCGGGGAAAAGTGGTATAGTCTGTAAAGACCTTATGCTTGATGTCGTTTTAGCGATTCGCTGTGCATCAGAACATTGGGGGATTCCCGTAGGTCTCTGCTTTGATGGCATTTGAACACGCATATGCGGCCATTTGTTCGAAAATCAGCGATGCTTTCAATATGTTTGAATGGGCAGACCTGATTGCAAATCCTGCCATTGCTTCCTCGATGTGCCGTTTTTTGGCCGAAAGCCTGCTCAAAAAGGGCCAAACGCGCCTGGAGTCTGCGACGGAAGCGGCGTTGAACAGCATCCGATTCTCAGGAAAGGCTCGCATTTAGATGCGATTCCATTTGCAATCGCGAGCCTGGCAAACACGGCTCTGCGCGCATGAATGGACATCGTGGTTTTCGCACGAGGCTCCAGTCCGCGTGATGCGTCTTGCATCCGAGCAGCTTAGAGCTTTCGCACAAAACTCGATTAAAAACCAATCTAAATTGACTTTATTGCCTATTATTTCATCAAGTACCGACGCGTGCGGACCTGCACGAAGGCGCTGCATAGAGTTCAACGCGCAGAGCACCGAAATTGAACCGCAACGGCTGTCTGTGAAGGTTCATCATCTCAAATCTCATGCCCATACGACCCGATGCGGTCGCCCCGGTCCCGCGCGCGGTGGGTACTTTGCGTCTGAGCACCAAACGATCCGACGACAGGTCCGTGCTGAATACGCTGCATCAGCAGGGATCGTTCAAATGCCTGTTTCCCAGGCCAACCGGCCCGGAATTGAACGCGGTTGTGCTGAATACCGCCGGGGGCGTGACCGGAGGTGACACATTCCGGCTGTTGGGCCAGATGGCACCGCGAACCGAACTGACGCTAACAACGCAAGCCTGTGAAAGGGCATACAAGGCGCATCAAGGTCAGACAGCCCGGATTTTCAACCATCTGAAGGTTGGTGCACATGCGCGCATCAACTGGTTGCCTCAGGAAACGATCCTGTTCAACGGCAGTGATCTGGACCGCAAATTGCTGATCGAACTGGCTTCGGATGCGGCCGCGCTGATTGTTGAACCCTTGATTTTTGGCCGAGCGGCGATGGGCGAAAAACTGACCGAAGCAACGCTGCGCGATCGGTAGAGCTCCCTCGAAGTCGGGTTCGAATCGATTGTAGAACTCGGTGCCGCGAGTGCCATCCCAAGGGTCGCATAGGTACTTG
>JBCCIK010000062.1:0-19125 GCA_039028255.1 Pseudomonadota bacterium
GATTTGACCCTGAGGCGTTGAGAAAGGCCGTCAGAAGCCACGGCAAAGTGGTCCGGGTGGTGATCGCCGCGATCCGGGGATCATCCCCGCGCGAAGTCGGAACCGCGATGCTGGTCTGGAAGGACGGGCAAAGCGGAACCATCGGCGGTGGCACGCTTGAGTATCAGGCCACTCAGGCGGCACGGGCACAATCCGTGCCAGCCCGGCTGACGCATCACGCTCTGGGTCCTGACATGGGGCAGTGCTGCGGCGGCGCAGTTACATTGTTCAGCGAAGTCTATGACGAAAAAGCGCTGAACGCTCTGGACGAACAGGTGGTGGCACGCGCCACAAACGGCAGCGACATGTCATTTGCGGTCAAGCGCGTGCTGGCGGCGGCGCGCGGTCAGGGCGTGCTCCCGACCCCCCAGATGATTGACGGTTGGATGGTTGAACCCGTTCACAGACCAACACGCACTCTCTGGATCTGGGGGGCAGGACATGTTGGGCGGGCGCTGGTGGATGTTATCAACCCGTTGCCCGATGTTGCCATCACCTGGATCGACACCGGCGCGGGGCGGTTTCCGGATCATGTGCCATCGGATGTGACCATGATTCCAACAGTAAGACCACCCGACCTGGTACAGCATGCACCACGCAATGCCGAGCATCTGGTGCTGACATATTCACACAATCTGGATTTAGAGCTGTGCAACAGGCTGCTTTTGCACGATTTCCGCTTTGCGGGGCTGATTGGCTCAGCTACGAAATGGGCGCGATTTCGGTCGCGGCTGGCCGCCCTGGGGCATACGCCCGAACAGATCAACAGGATCACGTGCCCAATTGGTGATCCGGGTCTGGGTAAACACCCGCAGATGATTGCCGTTGGCGTTGCGGCGCAGCTGTTGCGTCCGGCCCGCTGGAAAGAGATGAAAAAGGATCTGAGCGCTTGACCCCTCCTCTTTTGAGCCTGCAAGGGCTGACCAAGGCTTATCCGCGCGTAGTGGCAAACGATCAGGTGTCATTCGACATTGGCGAAGGCGAAGTGCACGCGTTGCTGGGCGAAAACGGCGCGGGCAAATCTACTCTGGTCAAGATGATCTACGGCTTGGTGAAACCGGATAGCGGAACGATGCTGTTGCGCGGTGAGCCGTTTGCACCCGCGGAACCGCGCGCCGCGCGTGCCGATGGCATCGCCATGGTATTTCAGCATTTTTCACTGTTCGACGCATTGAATGTCGCAGAAAACATCGCTTTGGGCATGGAAAATCCGCCTGCGATGGGCGATCTGGCGTCGCGTATTCGCAATGTGTCTGAGACCTATGGCCTGCCGCTGGACCCATATCGCACGGTCGGTGATCTGTCCGCGGGTGAGCGTCAGCGGGTCGAGATCATCCGATGCCTGCTACAGGATCCCAAACTGCTGATCATGGACGAGCCAACCTCGGTCCTGACTCCGCAGGAGGTGGATATACTGTTCGAAACACTGAATAAATTGCGGTCCGAAGGAACCTCTATCCTGTACATATCGCACAAGCTTGAGGAAATACGCACGTTGTGTGATCACGCTACGATCCTGCGATTGGGCAAGAATGTAGGGGAATGCGTACCAGCACAAACCTCAGCACGGGATATGGCTGAAATGATGGTGGGCGCGTCACTGCAAACTCCCGAAAGGTTGGGCCGTGAGTATGGCGGAGTTGCCCTTGACGTCAGCGGCCTGTCCGTCCCGTCTCCATCCGAGTTTGGCACCGCCTTGAAAAACATACACATGACCGTTCGCAAAGGCGAAGTGCTGGGCATTGGGGGGGTCGCCGGAAACGGGCAGGACGAATTGCTGGGTGTCTTGTCCGGTGAAGTGCTGACCGCTGCGGATGCAATTAAATTCAACGGCCAGCCAATCGGAAAACTGGGCCCGACCGCAAGGCGCAGGCTGGGCGTGCTGGCGGCACCTGAAGAGCGGTTGGGTCATGCCGCCGCACCGGATATGAGCCTGATCGAAAACGCCTTGTTGACCGGATCGGTTCGCGAAAGGCTGACACGCAACGGGTTCCTGAAATGGACCGAGACGCAGAGATTTGCCGAAAAAATCATTCAGATCTTTGACGTGCGCACCCCGGGACCGGGAAATGCGGCCCGGTCGTTGTCAGGCGGTAATCTGCAGAAATTCGTGATTGGTCGCGAGGTGCTTCAGAACCCTGATATTCTGGTGGTGAACCAGCCGACCTGGGGCGTGGATGCGGCGGCAGCTGCGGCGATCCGCCAGGCCATGCTGGATCTGGCAGCCAAAGGAACGGCGGTGATCTGCATCAGTCAGGATCTCGACGAACTGATGGAAATCTCGGACAGCTTCGCCGCGCTGAACGAAGGCCGACTGAGCGCGCCACGCCCGACAACAGGGCTGACGGTGGACGAGATCGGCCTGATGATGGGGGGGGCACATGGAATGGAGGTGGCGCATGTGTGATGCGTTAGACCGCCTCCGGCGGCCGTATTTTGAACAAGAAGAAGACCTGGGGGTGTGAACGGGTGATTGTGTTGGAGAAGCGGCCTCAGCCGTCAAAAGCGTGGTCTTACGCGACACCTCTGGTGGCGGTGTTTGCAACAATGGTGTTTGGCGGCGTCCTGTTCGCGGTTCTGGGAAAGAACCCCGTTCAAGCGATTGGTACGATTTTCTGGGAGCCGCTGTTTGGCGAATTTGCCTTTTACTATCGTCCGCAACTGTTGGTGAAGGGGGCACCGCTGGTTCTGATTGCAATAGGTCTGTCACTGGGTTTTCGGGCGGGTATCTGGAATATCGGCGCGGAAGGGCAGTATATTATGGGCGCTATTTTTGGCGCAGGGGCGGGATTGGCCTTTTACCCTTTGGATGCGTGGTTCATTTTTCCGATCATGGTTGTCGCAGGTGCGCTGGGCGGCTGGATCTGGGCCATGATCCCGGCTTTGCTGAAGGTACGGTTCGGGACCAATGAGATTCTTGTTTCATTGATGCTTGTCTATGTGGCCGAGCAGATGCTGGCCTCGGTTTCTTTGGGTTTGCTCAAGAACCCCGAAGGGTTTGGTTTTCCCGGTTCGCGCAATCTGCAGTCTTATGACAGCGCGCACAATGCCGAGCTGATCGCGGGATCGGGTATGCACTGGGGTGTGGTCACCGCTCTGATCGCGGTCATTTTTGCCTATGTGCTGTTGAACCGTCACATGCTGGGCTTTCACATCCGCCTGACCGGCGCGGCCCCTCGGGCCGCCAGGTTTGCGGGTGTCAATCCCGCCCGGCTGATCCTATTTTGCCTGGGTCTGGCGGGCGCGTTGGCGGGATTGGCGGGTATGTTCGAAGTGTCGGGCCCGTCTGGTGTGGTCAGCATCGATTTCAATGTGGGATATGGGTTTACCGCGATTATCGTCGCGTTTCTGGGTCGTTTGCACCCCATCGGTATTCTGTTGGCCGGTTTCCTGATGGCGCTGACATATATTGGCGGCGAAATCGCACAATCTCAGCTGGGTTTGCCTGCGGCCGCCATTCAGGTGTTTCAAGGCATGTTGCTGTTCTTCCTGCTGGCCTTTGATCTTTTGACCAACTACCGCATCGGTGCGGTGCGTACAGGAGCGGCCTGATCCATGGACCTTGGTGAGATTAATCCCGTCCTGCTGGTGGCCTCGCTGATGGTGGCCGCGACGCCTTTGCTGTTGGCCGCAATCGGAGAGCTGGTTGTCGAGAAAGCCGGTGTTCTGAACCTTGGGGTCGAGGGTATGATGATTGTCGGCGCGATCAGCGGTTTTGCGATCTCGGTCGAAACCGGATCGCCCTGGCTGGGCTTTGTCGCGGCGGCCGTTGGCGGTGCGGTGTTGTCGTTGCTGTTTGTGCTGCTGACTCAGGTCGCATTGGCCAATCAGGTGGCCAGTGGTTTGGCCCTGACCCTGTTCGGGCTGGGCTTCAGCGCGCTGATAGGGCAAAGCTATGTTGGGGTCAAACCGCCGGATATGGGTGAGATCCACATACCGGTGATCAGCGACATTCCGGTGATCGGTCCCATTTTGTTCCAGCACGATCCGATCCTGTATGTCGGCATAGCGTTGACTGCAGCTGTCTGGGCAATTCTGAGATACACGCGCGTCGGCCTGATCTTGCGCGCGGTGGGCGAAAATCACGATGCTGCGCACGCGCTGGGTTACAAGGTCATCAGGATCCGCATCATGGCCATCATGTTCGGTGGGGCCTGCGCGGGTCTGGGCGGGGCCTATATCAGCCTGATCCGCGTGCCGCAATGGACCGAAGGTATGACGGCCGGTGTGGGCTGGATTGCTCTGGCATTGGTGGTCTTCGCCAGCTGGAAGCCGTGGCGCGCCTTGTTGGGTGCCTATTTGTTCGGCGGCATCACCGTGTTGCAGCTGAATTTGCAGGCAGCGGGCGTTGCCATTCCTGTCGAGTATCTGGCAATGTCGCCCTATATCATCACGATCCTTGTGCTTGTGATCCTTTCGGCCGACAAGAGCAGCGCACCTGCCTCATTGGGCCGAACCTTCCATGCCTCACACTAGGGGCCAACTGAACCAACCTGGGGAGTAACACATGAAATTCACAACACTTCTGACAAGCGCTGCGGTGGCGCTTGGTCTGGCAACGGGCGCTGTGGCACAAGACAAAACAAAAGTCGGATTTGTCTATGTCGGACCTGTGGGCGATGGCGGCTGGACCTATGAGCACGACAAGGGCCGTCTGGCTGTCGAGGAGCATTTTGGCGACAAGGTGGAAACTGTTTTTGTGGAATCGGTACCTGAAGGCCCGGACGCCGAGCGCGTGATGACCCAGATGGCGCTGGAAGGCGCGGACCTGATTTTCACTACCTCGTTCGGTTATATGGATCCGACCATCAATGTGGCCAAGAAATTTCCGGACGTGAAATTTGAACACGCAACCGGGTACAAAACCGCCGACAACGTTTCGGTCTATTCGGCCCGTTTTTATGAAGGTCGCGCCGTTCAGGGCCACATCGCCGGCAAGATGACCGAGTCGAACATCATCGGTTATATCGGTTCCTACCCAATTCCCGAGGTTATCCGGGGCATCAACGCGGCCTATATTCACGCCAAGAATGTCAACCCGGATGTCGAATTCAAGATTGTCTGGGCCTACACATGGTTCGATCCGGCCAAAGAAGCGGATGCCGCCACAGTTCTGATCGAACAGGGTGCGGATGTCGTCCTGCAACACACCGACTCGACCGCGCCGCAGGCGGCTGCGCAAGAGGCAGGAGATGTTATCACGTTTGGTCAGGCCTCTGACATGAGCGAATACGCTCCGTTCCCGCGCGTGTCGTCGATCATCGATAACTGGGCACCATATTATATCGCGCGCACCCAGGCTGTCATGGATGGATCATGGGAAACCGTGAACACCTGGGATGGCATCAAGGAAGGTATGGTTGAGATTGGTGAAATTTCCGACCGCGTTCCCGCCGATGTCAAAGAAGAAGCGCTGGCAATGAAAGCCGCCATGGCCGCTGGCGAATACCATCCTTTCACCGGCCCGATCAAAAAACAGGACGGCAGCGCATGGTTGGCCGAAGGTGAAGTGGCCGATGACGGCACGCTTGCAGGTATGAACTTTTATGTCGAAGGGCTGGAAGGCGAAATTCCGCAATAATGCAATTGACCCGAGTTTAAAAAGGCCGGTCAATCGACCGGCCTTTTTTGTAAGACGTCGGATGTGCTGCGGCAGTTTGTTTTTCCGACACCTTGACGCCACGCCCGGTGCCGGACCTGATACGCGAAACATCATTTACTGTCTGGACCAAAGATAAATCCCGAATGACGGCCAAAGCGCACAGGAACATCCGCTGGTGGATATTGGGGGCAATGGGTGCCATCCTGGGGGTTATCCTTCTTGATGAAACAGTCATAAGCGTTGCCTTGCCCACGATCGAACGTGACCTGGGCCTGACGCGGCTGGATGCGCATTGGCTTATGAATATCTATTTGCTGATCCTCGCGTGTTTTGCAGCGGCAACAGGTCGGTTGGGTGACATTCTGGGCATGCGCGTTTTGCTCAGCACCGGATTGCTGGTATTTGGCGGCGCGTCCGCAGTGGGCGGATTTGCGGACAGTGGAGTGTGGTTGATATGCGCGCGCGCTGTACAGGGGTTTGGTGCGGCGCTGATCTTTCCTTTGTCTTTGGTTGTACTGGTTCAATCATTTGATGAAAAAGAGCGCGGCCTTGCCTTGGGTCTGTATGGCGGCATCGGAACAGTCTTTCTGTCTTTGGGTCCATTGGTCGGTGGGCTGTTGACCCAGTATCTGTCGTGGCGCTGGATTTTCTGGGTCAACCTGCCAATTGTCCTGATTGTTGGTGTTATCATCTGGACATGCTGGCGCGACCCGGATCGGCCAACGCCTAAGAGCTTTGACTGGAAAGGGGTTGTTTTGCTGGTCACCGGCATGGCCGCCATTGTCTTTGGCATCATGGAAGGGCCCGACAAGGGTTGGAGGACGCCCGAAGTTATGACTGCCTTGATCCTGGGTCTGGTGCTGCTGGCGGTTTTTGTGCGGTTCGAACGGCGCTGCCGGGACCCTCTGATTGCCGTGAAGCTGTTCAGAAATCCAGGCTTTGCTGCATCAAACATGATCCTGTTCACGGCGCAGTTCGCCAAGATTGCCCTGTTTGTCTTCGGCGCGCTGTATTTTCAGATCGCGCTGGATTACTCTCCGCTTGTCGCTGGTGCAGCCTTGATGCCAATTGCAGTGCCGCAGATTTTTATCGCACCGATGGCAGGCCGTGTCGCCGACAGATTTGGAACGCGCAAACCGTCGCTGACGGGACTGGCCCTGGGAACTTGCGCCATCGGACTTGTTGCAAGCGGAATGCACATGCAGGTCACCGATTTGATTTTTGCCGGTTTTCTAATTTGGGGATGCTGTGTTCCGTTCCTGTTCGTTCCGCCCAGACGCGCTGTGATGACGCTGGTTCCGCCTGCTTTGCACGGACAATCCAGCGGAATTTCAATGACGTTCCAGCTGTTGGGTGGAACCGTTGGCATGGCGTTGGGCAGCTCGGTCTACGCGGTGGCCGGCTCATTGCCGATGGTCTTTGGTTTTGTTGCAGCCTTCGCAGCCTGCGTTCTGGCATTTTCGTTTTTTGCACTGGACACCGATCAGGGTTCCGCTGCGGCAGTCAAATGACATGGTCAGCGCGGCAGCCGCAGGTTTAATGACCGGTCAGAACCAATGAATTGACCGGCATCAGGATCAGACGCAGACGCAGGCCCGCTGCGTGCACAACACCGATCGTATCGACCACATGCAGAAACGCGGCTTCCCAGAAACCCAGATCGTCATGTTCAAGACGCTCATGATTGTCCGTGTAGACATTGGCAAGGCAGTTGCTGCCCGGCGGCACGGCCTCGGCCATGCCTTTGTACAATGGTTCCATATAAACAAGGATCGAACCCGGCACGGTGTTGGTCTGAACGTCGCGCAGTTCGTCTGACGGATGGATTTGGCCTGACGGGATGACATCCTGCACCTCGACTACGACAACAGGGATCACCGTGAAGGGTTTGGTCATACAGCCCAATTCGCCGATCATGCCGGGTTTAATGACCTGTGCCGAAAGCTGATTGAACGCCGCCTGGAACCTGTCGTGGCCCGAGTTGGATGGCACCAGAATACCCGCCGGACGCAGCAGAGGGCTGACGTAATCGCCGACCTGCAAGCCAAACTGTTCGATACGACCGGTTACCCCGGCATTGATCACGGTCTTGTCCAGCTCGGTCAGCGCCGCGTCCAGCTGTGCATTGGCACTGGCCAATTGTGCCGGGATCAGCTCTTCAATTTGCTGCACAACGGCCGCACGCTGCGATTCAGCGGCTGTGACCTGCGCCTCGCGCTCGGCGACAAGATTTTCCAGCCTTTCGATTTCCGCAAGCCGAACCGCGCTGGACCCTTCGTCGCGCAGGGTCGTATTGCGTTCGAGATCCTCAAGCGCCTGCGCCTGCGCTGCGCGGGCCCCGGCGATGCCGGCGTCGGCCTCGGCCAGATCCGTTTGCGCCACTTTCAAAGATGCCTGAACCTGCGCAATCTGCGCATGCGCGGCCTCGACCTGCGCGGTTTGGGTGAAATCCTCGATCCGGAAAATCGGTTGCCCTGCGGTCACCAGTTCATTGTTGCGCACATAAACTTCGGATACGCGCCCGCCAAGCTGCGGCAGGATTGTAACGGTGCGAAAGTAAGACGCCGCGGTCTTGCTGGCCGGATGAAAATAAAACAGCGTCGTAATGACGGTCAGTGTCAGAATGGCGCAGGTGGTCAGGCCCCAGCGCAATTCGTACCACATGGTGAACAGTGTGATCTCGTGTCCGATCCGTTTGCCCTGTACAAAACGGCGAAACAGAAAGTCCGGAACCACCGTGATAATTGCACACATCAGAGTTTCCAGCATAACTTACTGCTCCTGCGGTGCGGTCGGGATGGGTTCGGGGTGTTCCTAGGGCTGTGTTTCCATCACAGGTTCGGCCGGTTGCTGCGGCGCGACGGATCGAATGGCATCGGCAATCGCGCGCAAAGGGGCTGCGAAATCGGGAAACTGGAACCCCGCCACCAGAATGGCGGCAACCCAGAACAGACCATTATGCGTAAACAGCGCCAAAAGCGCCAGAATCCCGACAAGCTGAAATTGCGGGTGATTGGATTGGTGCGCGATTTTTTCAGGTATGGAATGCAGTGTAAAATAGGCAATACCGATCAGAACCACCAACCCGACCGTAAAGAAAAACATAAATGTCAGAAGAAAGTCGCTGCCATCTGCCTGCGTAACATAGCTTGGTATATGTCCCGTGGCCATCGGGTGCAATTCTGCGGTACTCACCCTGCCCTCCTGTGTGCTTTAACCCGTTATCGTGATGGGTTGATGCTTAAATTCAGGCCTGCTTATATCGCTATCCGAGCAGGTCAAACAGTCCAAAAGGCGCATATGCGACAGACATTTTTTGATATGAATGCAATTTCGGGACAATCCGGGAATGATTGATTTTTTGATTGTCGGCGGCGGCATCGCCGGGCTAAGCGCTGGCGCGCGCCTGTCCCAGCACGGTCTGGTCACCGTTCTCGAAGCAGAAGATGCACCGGGATATCACACCTCCGGCCGCTCGGCGGCCTTGTTCGAACAAAACTATGGCCCGCCATCCGTTGTTGCACTGAGCAAGGCCAGCGCAGAATACCTGAGTACTGAAAATGGAGGATACCTGACACCGCGCGGATTGATGTTGCTGGGCGCGTCGGATCAGGCAGCAGTGTTTGACGCGGACCTCATCGATCTGGATATGCGCGCCATCTCTGTTGACGAAGCCATCGCGTGTGTGCCGGTTTTGCGTGCTGAAACCATCGCATATGCCGGGCGCAGCGACAAAGCACAGGACGTTGACACCGATCGTCTGATGCAGGATTTCGCCAGGATCATCCGCAAGAATGGAGGCGCGGTACTGACCAAAAGGCCGGTTACCCAAATTCACAAAGGCCGGCACTGGACCGTCGAGGCGCAAGGCAGTTTTACCGCTCATGTCCTTGTCAATGCCGCCGGGGCGTGGGCGGATCAGATCGCGGGGTTGGCCGGTATTGCGCCTGTAGGCATCACGCCTTATCGCCGGTCAATAGCCCGGATTCCAGCACCGGGCGGTCACGATGTGCAGGAATGGCCAATGATGTTTGGTGCAGGAAGCGCGTGGTACGCAAAACCGGACGCCGGTAAACTGTTGGTGTCCCCGTTCGAGGCGGAGGTTGTCGAACCACACGATGCCTATGCGGACGATTTTGTACTGGCACAAGGTCTTGCGCGTTACGAAGCCATGGTCACGGAACCCGTGACCCGTGTCGAAAACAATTGGGCAGGGCTGCGCAGTTTTGCCCCGGACGGCACGCTGGTACTGGGCCCCGACCCCAGGGACCGGTCTTTTGTCTGGTGTGCGGGTCAGGGCGGTTATGGGTTTCAAACGGCACCAGCGGCATCACGCCTGGTCGCTGATCTGGTTTGCGGATCAACCCCCGCGCTGGACCCGGATATTGTTGCCTGTGTCAGTGCAAACAGGCTAACCGGATGAGCAAAAGACAACTTCCCCCAAACGCAAGCGTTGCCACAGAAGGATCGGACGGCAGGTTGATCGCGCCGGCCGCGGCACGCAACACACGGGCTCTGCTGGATTTGCTTTTGACATGGGCGCCCGCCTCGGGTCGTGCGTTGGAAATCGCCAGTGGCACAGGTCAGCATACGGCGGCGTTTGCAGAGGCGCATTCGGAGGTCAGCTGGCAACCCACCGAGATCGATCCGGCTCGGCGGGCCAGCATTGACGCTTATTCAGAGACTTTGCCCAATGTGTCGGCAGCAATAGATCTGAATGCAACCGCGGCTGGATGGCATAACAGATTTCCGGAACTGGACCTGATCGTCCTGATCAATCTGGTACATCTGATCAGTTGGTCCGAAACACGCATTCTGGTGTCCGAGGTTTCAAAAGCGCTGGCCCCCGCAGGGCGGTTTGTCCTTTACGGACCCTTCAAACGATCCGGGTGTCTGACCAGCGATGGTGACAAACGCTTTCACGACGCGCTTGTTCAGCAAGATGCCGAGATTGGATACAAGGATGACCAGGATGTGACCAACCTGATGACAACCTGTGGTCTGAACCTCATTAGCAGTGTCGAAATGCCCGCAAACAATCTGGCATTTGTCGCTGAAAAACCTGACACGTAATTGCGGTGGCGCGTAGACGTCGCGCCACCGGCCATTCTGCATCAGCCGTCCTTGCGAATGACGTCGTTTTTGGGATCATACGGGCTGTCGCAGGTGACAACCGCATCCCAAAGTTTGTCCTGCATTTTCACCTGCAGCCGTGTGCCTTCGACCGCCAGATCGGGCGTGACATAGCCCATACCTATGGATTTCCCGAACGCGACCGAATAGCCGCCCGACGTCAGACGCCCGACACGTGCGCCGTCGGGTGCATAGAGCACCTCGCGGCCCCACGGATCGGCATCATCCGGCCCGTCGATCAGCAGGGTACAGCATTTCACGCGCACGCCGGTCTGTTCCAGCTTGGCTTTACCATGGAAATCCTTGGACAAATCTACAAAGCGCGGCAGGTCAGCTTCCAGCGGGGTCGCGTCGCGGCCCAGTTCGGTACCAAACGCGCGATAGGATTTCTCCTGACGCAGCCAGTTCTGGGCGCGGGCACCGACCAGCTTCATACCGTGCTTCTCACCCGCTTTCTCCAGCAGGTCGAACAGGTAGTTCTGCATTTCGATCGGGTGGTGCAGTTCCCAGCCCAGTTCGCCTGTATAGGCCACGCGGATCGCGTTGACCGGGCACATCCCAAGTTCGATCTGACGGGCCGACAACCACGGGAAACGCTTGTTGGACAGCGCGGTTTCGGGATCCGCGTCTTTGATAACCTCTTTCAGAACGTCGCGGGATTTGGGTCCGGCAATGGCAAAGACGCCCCATTGCGTAGTCACGTCCTGGATCTCGATATAGCCGAACTCCTCCATCTTGTCCTCAGCCGCCTTGCGAAGGTAGTCGGCATCATACTCGGTCCAGGCACCGGCAGAGACGATATAGTAGGTGTTCTCGCCATTGCGGACGATGGTGTATTCGGTCCGAGTGGTACCGTGCGAAGTCAGCGCGTAGGTCAGATTGATACGACCGACCTTAGGCAGCTTGTTGCAGGTGAACCAATCCAGGAACTGGGTCGCACCGGGGCCTTTGACGACATGCTTGGTGAAGGCCGATGCGTCGATCAGGCCAACACCTTCGCGGATCGCCTTGGCTTCTTCGACAGCGTATTGCCACCAGCCACCACGGCGAAACGAGCGGCTTTCCTTGTCAAAGTTATCTGGCGCATCCAGCGGGCCGAAGTAGTTCGGACGTTCCCAGCCGTTGACCCAGCCGAACTGTGCGCCACGCGCTTTTTGACGGTCATAGGCCGGAACGGTGCGCAGCGGACGGCAGGCTTCACGCTCTTCGTCTGGGTGGTGCAGGATGTAGACGTGCTCATAGCATTCTTCGTTCTTACGCGCCGCAAACTCGGTGCTCATCCAGTTGCTGCTGTAACGCTTGGGGTCAAGCGAGGCCATGTCGATCTCGGCTTCGCCATCGACCATCATCTGCGCCAGATAGTAGCCGGTGCCACCTGCGGCAGTGATGCCGAAGCTGAAGCCCTCGGCCAGCCACATGTTGCGCAGGCCCGGGGCCGGACCAACCAGCGGGTTGCCGTCAGGCGTGTAGCAGATTGGACCATTGAAATCGTCTTTCAGGCCGGATTCGGCGCACGACGGCACGCGTTCAGCCATCGCCATGTACTGATCGGCAATCCGGTCCAAATCCAGCGGGAACAGGTCGGCACGAAAGCTGTCTGGCACACCGTGCTCAAAGCGCGCCGGGGCGCCATGCTCGTAGATACCCAGAATCCAACCGCCGCGTTCCTCGCGTGCGTAGGATTCGTTATCTGCGTCGCGCACAACTGGGTGCTCGGGGTTACCGGCTTCGCGCCATTTGACCAGCTCGGGGTCTTTGTCCATGACGATAAAGGTGTGCTCGACCGGAATGGCAGGCATCTTGATGCCCAGCATCTTGGCGGTGCGCTGCGCGTGGTTTCCCGATGCGGTCACGACATGCTCGGCGGTGATCACCACCTGCTCGTCGGAGGGCACAAGGTTGCCGCCCTGTTCCACCATCTTGGTGCAGGTGACTTCCCAATGGGTGCCGTTCCAGTGGAAGGCATCCGCCTGAATCTTGCGAACGATGTCGACGCCGCGCTGACGGGCGCCTTTGGCCATCGCTTGGGTCACGTCGGCGGGGTTAATATAGCCGTCCTCGGTGTGGTAGATCGCGCCTTTCAGGTCTGACGTTTCGATCAGCGGCCAACGCTCTTTGATCTGATCCGGGGTCAGCCACTCGTATGCGACATCACAGGTTTCGGCTGTGGACGCATATAGCATGTATTCGTCCATGCGATCCTGCGTCTGCGCCATGCGCAAGTTGCCGACCACGGCAAAACCCGCGTTCAGACCGGTCTCTTCCTCGAGCGTCTTGTAGAAATCGACCGAGTATTTGTGGATGTGGGTCGTTGCATAAGACATATTGAACAGCGGCAGCAGACCTGCCGCGTGCCAGGTCGAGCCCGACGTCAGCTCGTCCCGTTCGATTAGCATCACATCGTCCCAGCCTGCTTTGGCCAGATGATAGGCAATCGAGGTGCCGACGGCACCGCCGCCAACAACCAGTGCTTTGACTTGGGTTTTCATAACCGGGCGTCTCCCCTAGAATTCTGCTGACACCATATGGCGCAAATGCGACCCGCGGCGCGACATTCATCCGACCAGTGATATTGAAAAAACGACCCGTGCAGAGCCCAAAGTGACGTTTTGAAGGCTTTGGCTACAAGGAATGTGCGCGCAACCTGCGGAACTCGGCGCGACGCCCTGCTTGTATCGGAACGATCCACCATTCGGACACAGCGCTTCCCGATCTGTGTCCGCCTGGCTCTCACACCTGTTTTCCAGGTCGAATTTCGCGGTGCCACATTTCACCCCAAAGGGGTGATCCACAGTGGTTTCAGCGCAACGGGTTTTGGTCAGGCAGAATTTTTCCCGGGTTCATAATATTGTTCGGGTCCAGGGCGGACTTGATCGCGGCCATGTAATCTGTGGCCGCTCCCAGCTCTTTGATCAGATACGGGCGTTTGCCCTGCCCTATCCCGTGTTCCCCGGTGCAGGTCCCATCCATCGAAATGGCCAAATCGTTCAGCCAACCTACGAATTCATCAGCTTTCGAGATTTCGTCGGCATTTTCCATGTCGATCAGCAAGAGGGTATGAAAGTTGCCATCGCCCACATGGCCCACAATCGGTGCCGCCAGCCCCAATTCATCCGCCTTGTCCTGCGCCGTTACAACAGCTTCGGCCAGGCGCGAGATCGGGACACAGACATCCGTTGATATGCCATCCGCGCCGGGGCGCAGTTGCAGACAAGCCCAGTACATGTCGTGACGTGCCTGCCAGAGTTTGTTGCGTTCCTCGGTCGTTGATGTTGCGGCAAAATCGGTGCCGCCGAATTCCCCCGCTATCTGACCAAAGGTCTCCGCCTGTTCGCGTACGCTCGCGTCCGATCCGTGAAACTCCAGCAAAAGCAGCGGTGTATCGGGCAGGTTCAGGCCGGAATAGGCATTTGCGGCCCTGACTGACAAAGTGTCAAGCAATTCGATACGCGCGACCGGAATACCATATTGAATGGTCATCATGACGGCCTGACAGGCTGCATCCACAGTGGGAAAGGAACACCGCGCCGAGGTTATGGCCTCGGGGATACCATGCAGGCGCAATGTCAGTTCGGTGATAATTCCCAGCGTTCCTTCGGCCCCGATCAGCAAACGCGCAAGATCGTATCCGGCTGATGATTTTCGTGCGCGATTCCCGGTGCGAATGATCCGCCCGTCCGGCATAACCGCTTCAAGGTTCAGGACATTGTCCCGCATGGTGCCGTACCGCACCGCATTGGTGCCGGACGCACGTGTTGCCGCCATGCCGCCAAGCGACGCATTTGCACCCGGATCAATAGGAAAAAACAAACCCTGATCCCGCAAATGCGTGTTCAGCTCTGCACGGGTTACACCGGGTTGAACAACGCAGTCCAAATCTTCGGTATGCACAGCCAGAACACGGTTCATCCCGGTCAGATCGACCGAGATTCCACCAGCAGGCGCATTCACATGCCCTTCCAGCGACGTGCCGGTTCCAAATGCGATCACCGGCACATGGTGCGCTGCGCAGACTTTGACAATGTCTGATACGTCTTCGGTTGATTGCGGGAACACCACGGCGTCGGGGCTTTGATTTGCGATCCAGGTTGTGGTGTGCCCATGCTGTTCACGGATCGCAACACCCGTTTGCAGCCGGTCTGCAAACCGCTGCTTGAGTATGGAGATCGCCGTTTCGATCCCTGCATCATTTCTTGTCAAAGTGGCTGACTGCGCCATCCTGATCTTCCCTTTCCGCACTGTCTGCGTGCTCTGCCCGACATGGTTACGAACCCCGCCGGATCAGGGCAAGCCCGACAGTTTATTCACCCAACGCAATGCCTTCGCGTCTGGGATCGGCGCCACCGTACAATCCATCCCGTATTTCGATCGCATGCAGACCCGAGGTCAGATCCCGCGATACAACCTCGAACCCCAATTCGATCAAGGCGTCACCATAGCCCTCGGCCGCCGTTTCAATCTCAACATCATAAGCGCCGAAACGGTTGACCAAATGCGGCAGCGACACGGCCTGTTGAACGTCAAGGCCCCAGTCTGCCCATGCGATGATCGATTTGGCGACATAGCCGATGATGCGACTGCCACCCGGTGAACCAATGGCCAGGACAGGCGCGCCGTCCTGCATGACGATGGTTGGGCTCATGGATGAACGTGGGCGTTTGCCAGGTTCGATCCGATTGGCTATTGGCACCCCATCGCGATGTGTTCGGAATGAAAAGTCCGTCAATTCATTGTTTAGCAAAAATCCGTTTGTCATCAGACGCGAGCCAAAGGCGTTTTCAATCGTTGTTGTCATCGACAACACGTTGCCATAGGCGTCGACAATCGAAATATGCGAGGTCGAGGGCAATTCGAGCGATTCGTCATCCGCCCAGTTCAATGCATGATCAAACTCGGGCGTGCCGGGCGAAACCTCGGTCAGAGCCTTTTGCGCGTCCAGTAAGCCTGCGCGCCTGGACAGGTAATCAGGATCAAGAAGACCCTTGGTCGGCATCGGCACAAAATCCTCGTCGGCCATGTACCGGCCCCGATCTGCAAACGCCAGACGCGACGCTTCGGCGATCAGACGCCATGCCTCGATGCTGTCCGGCCCCAATTCCGCCAGATCGTAACTGTTGAGCATACCCAGAATCTGTCCAACCGTTAGCGCACCGGACGACGGTGGGCCCATGCCACAGACTTCATAAGTGCGGTATGCGGCGCAGACCGGGTCGCGTTCGATAACCTGATACAAGGCCAGATCCGTCCCGGACAAAACTCCGGGATTGCCCGGCGCTGTGCGGACGGTACGCACGATGTCCGATGCGATGTCCCCGCCATAAAATCCTGCGGCCCCCTGAGACGCCAGAACCCGGAGCGTTTTGGCATAGTCTGGGTTCGTCAGCCTTTGGCCTTGTTGCAACGGCACGCCGTCGGGCAGAAAGTATGCCGCCGTTTGCGGAAAGCGCGACAGACGTTCAGCATCCAATTCAACCAGGCTAGCCAAGCGGGGCGAGACCAGAAACCCATCCTCGGCCAGCCGGATACCATCGGAAAACAGTCCGGGCCAGGGCGAACGGCCCCACCGCCGGTGGGCCTCTGCCAGCAGGGCCGGCGTGCCCGGAGTGCCGACAGACAACCCACCCACCACGGCATCAAAGAAGTCCAGCGGCTCTCCGTCAGCATTTTGAAACAGTGTCGGTTTGGCCGCCAGGGGCGCGGTTTCTCGTCCGTCCAGCGTGGTCAGAGTATCGCTGGCCGCATCGTACCAGACCAGAAAAGCACCGCCGCCAAGACCCGAAGACTGCGGCTCGACCAGTCCCAGAACAACCTGTACCGCGACCATCGCGTCTGCTGCTGAACCGCCTGCCCGCAAAACCTGTGCGCCGGCTTCAACGGCCAGCGGGTTCGCCGCAACTACCATCCAGTTGTCAGACTGAACCGGGATGCCTGCTATTTTTGCGTCGAGCGACGCCACAAGATTTTCGGTCAGGACCTGTACCTGTCCATCTGTCGCGCCCTCGGGCGCCACAGCATCCGCGCTTTCCTGGCCAAAGGCGGGGGCGGTCAGTGTCACCAATGACACGATAAGACCTGAAATTCGACTGGAACGCATCTGATCCTCCAATTCAAAACTTGTTTTCAACATTGTCCTGCCCGGAACCAGACCGCAATCAAACAGTGCGACAGGCCAGAGTATCAGCACCATTCCACCACATCGGTCGTGATCAGTTTAGCCCGCCACGCCAGATGGACCAGCCTTCGCAAGTCGGCGTCACCTGATCCGGTAAATGCAGGAACCGCGCAAACCGGCTAAAATTGGCGCCCATGGCAGCTGCGGATTTCTACGCCAGTTTGAACCCTGTCCAGCGGAAATTCCAGCGACCTGGAATAGTGTACTGTGGTGCGTTCAAGTTAGCGGCACTGACTGGCCCGACGCGGCAGGCCGGTGGCGACCGCCCAAACCTTACCAAGGCGGCATCCAGTCTCATAAAGCTCCACGGTTGATCATTCTCAGGATCATCACAGCATCGCCGGCACAACCTGATCCGGCGGTCTGTGGCCATCTTCAAACGTCTTGATATTGATGATGACCTTTTCACCCATTTCGATCCGGCCTTCCAGTGTGGCGGATCCCATATGCGGGAGCAGAACCACATTTGGCAATTGACGCAGGCGCGGGTTCACATCCGTGCCATTCTCGTAAACGTCCAGCCCGGCACCGGCGATATCGCCCGAGCGGATCAGACGGGTCAGGGCATTTTCGTCCACCACCTCACCGCGCGAGGTGTTCACGAGAACCGCAGAAGGTTTCATCAGTTTCAGCCGTCGCGCGTTCATCAGATGAAACGTGGACGGGGTCGACGGGCAGTTGACTGAAATCACGTCCATGCGCGCCACCATCTGATCCAGACTTTCCCAATAGGTCGCTTCAAGCTCTTGCTCGGTTTCAGGGCGCAGTCTGCGGCGGTTGTGATAATGCACCTGCATGCCGAACGCGCCGGCGCGCCGGGCCACCGCTTGGCCAATCCGCCCCATACCGAGTATTCCCAGTCTGCGCCCACCGATCCTGCCACCCAAAAGTGCAGTCGGGGCCCATCCTTCCCACGCGCCCTGCTGCATCATGCCCAGACCTTCGGGGATACGGCGGGTCACGGCCAGGATCATGGCCATGGTCATGTCGGCCGTGTCATCGGTCAGAACACCCGGAGTGTTCGATACAAGGATTCCGCGCTGCCTGGCTGTCGCAACGTCTATATTGTCAACCCCGGCGCCGTAGTTTGCGATCAGGCGCAGCCTGTCGCCCGCCTGCCCCAGGACACCACCATCTATCGTGTCCGTCACGGTCGGCACCAACACATCCGCCTCGCGCACGGCTGCTACCAGTTCATCACGGTTCATCGGCGCATCATCATCGCGCAAACGAACGTTGAACAACTCGCTCAGGCGGGTTTCCACGGCCTCAGGCAACCGTCGCGTTACAACAACACTCAGACGTTCTCTTGGCACTTCAGCCCTCCCACTGCTTTGCAAACACGCGCGTGCCATGGCATCGTGGCGCAGGATCAAGTGGGGCACAAGAACCCCCGGGGCATTGAGACGACCTTTTTTCGAAAGCAGAGCAACAGGCACAAGAGCAGACAGTCCGTGAGTGATTTTATACCGCTGCAACGCCGCTGTTTGGCGTTACTATCCGCGTTTTTGTTTGCACTCGTACCTGTTGCGGGCGCAGGACAGGACACGCGTGGTCAGATCACCAACTTGCCACTGCCGCGCTTCGTGTCGATGAAGGCCGCCGAAGGCAACGTGCGCCGCGGTCCATCGCTAACCCACCGAATCGACTGGGTGTTCAAGCGCCGCGGCATGCCCCTGCAGATCACCGCCGAATACGGGAACTGGCGCAAGGTCCAGGATCGCGACGGGGCCGGAGGCTGGGTGCATTACGCGCTGCTGTCGGGCGTGCGCACTGTCCTGATCGAATCCGAAATGCTGCCGGTCTATGCTCGCCCCGACCCGGCCTCGCCGGTCGAGGCCCATTTTGAAACAGACGTTGTGGCGCGCCTGGGCTCGTGCAGCCTGGACTGGTGCCGGATTTCTGCGGGCGGATATCGCGGCTGGACACTGAAATCGAACCTTTGGGGCGTGGATCCGGCTGAAATTCGCGATTAGCCTCACGCAACGGATCGGAGGCCGCTGCGCCGACCACGATCTACAAACCGCAAGTGCGACATTAAAGGCCAAAGCCTGTACCACACGCCGTATGAACCGTGCGACGCCCCAACGCTGCATATGGCCTTCAGGGGGCTGGCTGCCCCGGCAGCAAAGCCCAATTGAACGTGTCTGAGTGCCGGGCAAACAAATTTCGATGCACA
>JBCCIK010000063.1:0-18816 GCA_039028255.1 Pseudomonadota bacterium
GTATGTCGAGGACAGGTTCGCCTGGTTGCATCAGCTGGTGGACGAGCAGGAAGGCCAGCCATCGCAATTGGATATGCTGATGGGGTCGCTGACCGGCGTGTATCAGGAACTGAACAAGATGTCGTTCAGCGGCGTGTCGGGTGGTGAAACCGGGCAGGCTTTGCAGCAGTTCCAGCAAGAGGCGGCACGCATCCCCGGCCCGATGGAACGATGGGCTGTTCAGATCATTGACGGATCATCCGGCATCACGTCAGACAGCACGCGGTCATCCATCAATGCGCGCTGGCAGGCCAGTGTCTTGCCATTCTGCGAACAGGTTGTCACCGACCGCTACCCGTTCAATCGCAGGTCCGGCGCTGATGTTGCGATGGGCGATTTCGGCAAGCTGTTCGGGCCACAAGGTCTGATTGACACGTTCTTCAATGAAAATCTGGCCAAACATGTGGATATGCGTACTCGGCCCTGGTCCTGGAAAACAGGTGTCAACGCGACCGATCTGGGGATCAGTCAGGCCGTTCTGACACAATTCCAAAACGCGGCCGAGATCAAAGAGGCGTTCTTTGCCGCTGGTCCACAGCCGCAAATTCAGTTCCAGATCATGCCCGAGGCACTGGACCCGAAGGCCAAGGGCGTCAAGCTGGAAATTGACGGTCAGACGCTTGAGTTTCGTCACCGCGGCGGCCTGCCGTCACCTTTAGCTGTGACATGGCCCGGCTCTGTCGGGCTGGCCCGGGTCAGCTTTGAACCGGAAAAACGCAATATCGAAAGCGTTTTGTCCAAAGACGGGCCATGGGCGTGGTTCCGGTTGCTGGATGCGGCCGAGGTGCGACGGACAAATGTGTCTGATCGCAAAAAGGTGATCTTCAATGTCGGCGGTCGGATCGCGATTTTCCAGTTGCAGTCCGGTTCGGTGATCAATCCGTTCGCTCTGCCGGCGTTGCAGAATTTCAGCTGTCCGAAGTCCTTCTGATGCAGTCGGAAGGGTTTGGTGCATTCGGCAAAATGCCATCGGTCGGAGATTTCTTTCGGCTTCAGGTGGCAAACGCCTTTGTGCAACCCTGGGATGAGTGGATTCAGCGCACTATTCTGGCATCGTCTCAGGCGCTTGGTCAGGCGTGGGATGCGCATTACATGTCTGCGCCGATCTGGCGGTTCTGTTTGTCGCCAGGTCTGGCCGGACCGCAAAAGATGATGGGTGTTCTGATGCCGTCGGTGGATCGGGTCGGACGCCGTTTTCCGTTGACGCTGGTGTCGGCGATCTCGAACGAAGGATCGGCGATCCTATCGCATTTTCGCATCGCCGATACCTATGGAAAGCTTGAAGATCTGGCTTTGGCGGCATTGGAAGATGACATGACGCGCGACAAGCTGGCCGCTGGTTTGACGGATCTTGCCGTACCTGTGCAGCAACCCGCAGCACCGGTTCGGGCGCATGGCAGCACGATGGTTCTGACGCGGGGCGAGGTGGCAGAGTCGCTATTGCCAGATCTTGCCGCCGGGCTGATGTCGCAAAGATATCGCACTCCAAGCATTTGGAGCACCGAAATTGGTGGAGTGCCCCGTATGATGGTCTGCGAAGGTTTACCGGATGGGGCAAACATGCAAGGTTTGTTCAACCTGCATGCCGCTTTGTGGACCGAGGCAAGACCCCTATGAATTCAAGTCATCGCGTTCGGTTCAGTGCACGCAGCCATGTTGGCCACAAGCGTAAAGTCAACGAAGATGCGGTGCTTACCTTGCCCGAGGAAAGCCTGTGGCTGGTTGCCGACGGCATGGGCGGACACGAAGCCGGGGATTATGCAAGCCGCTTGGTTGCGGACATGGTTGCGGCCATTCCGCCCGGCCTGTCCCCATCAGACCGGCTGACCGCGTTGCGCGATGCCATCCAGCGTGCTCACGGCGTGATCCGGCAGGAGGCCGAGGCGCGCGGTGGTGGTACGATCGGGACCACTGTGGCCTGTATGATGCTGGCCAACGGACATTTTGTTGGCCTTTGGGCCGGGGACAGCCGAATTTATCTGCTACGCGACGGCAAAATCCAGATGCTGACCACGGATCATTCGGTTGTGGCCGATTTGGTTCTGGCCGGACAGATGAACTGGGATGAGGCGGAGCAGCATCCGCAATCCAACGCCATAACCCGTGCAGTTGGTGTCGGCGAGGCGCTTGAGCTTGATAAAATCCGTGGAGAGGTTCAGCCGGGAGACAGATTTCTGATCTGTTCAGACGGGCTGAGCAAATACGCCACGTTTGCGATGCTGCAAAAAGCACTGAAGGAAATGCCGATTGAAACGGTGTCCGACCAATTGGTTCAGATAGCTCTGGACGGCGGTGGTGCTGACAATATCACCGTTATCGTGGTCGACATCCTCTAGTTCAGGAAAAACTGGGCAGCGCCGGGATTGGTGGCGCAGGTGGCAATTGCATACCGGCCAGGCTGTCCTGAATTGACCCGATATCGAACATACATGGATTGCACGGGCCCAAAGGCAGGCCACGCAGTGACTTTGCCATCTGCGCCAGGGATTGCAGGGTCGGCATGATCGGAACCGTCGGGGCCTGAACGCTCATGGACATGGCCAGATTCATTGCCCCGCTTTGCGCCGTCTGTGCCCCCAGTGTGATGTCATCGATCTTGGGCAATGCGTCCAGTTGCAGTTGAAGGGCCTGCGCCTCAAGCGGAATTGGAATGTTGAGTCTTGCGATATAGCTGAGCATGGCATTGATCCGTGCAATCCCGGCCGGTGTCATGGCGTCGGATCCAAACGCCTCTTCTATGGCGGCCAGGTCCGCCAACTGGTCGGCCAATGCCTGCAAGTCATCCAGCGATACGGGCAGATTTGGCACCGGTACGGTCGACAGGGCGGCCAGCTGGCTCATCAACGCCTGCATCATGTTGGGATCGGACATGGGCGGCAGGCCCATCATGTCGGGTGCAGTGGCCGCAGGCGCCAGCAACGCCAATTGCCGGGCAAGATCAACTTTCGGTCGGGGCAGGGCAAAAGGCGGCAAGGTAATGCGCGGTAAAGACGCGGCAAAGTTCAACGCCGCAGAGCAGGTTCCGCGCGATCCGCCCGCCTCGCCAAGTTCCATCGAAGCTTCGTACGAATAATCCAGCCCGGCCAAAGCCATCGGGCAGATCCCCTGTGCGCGCAACGCCAGGGTCATTCTGGCTGCAAGGGTCAGGTTCTGAAACTGCGGTCCTGCCATTCGGGGCATTGCCTGCGCCTTGGGCAGAACACTGGAGGCCAGGCTGAGAACGGCCTGCTGGACCGCCGCAAGCAGCGCGCGCGGATCGGCCAGAGGAAACCCTGACATGGCCAGTTTCATCATCAAAGAGATCGCCCCGCCCCCATCTGTCGGCAGAATAGGCGGTAAGGTAATATTTGGCGCCTTGGCATTCATCGTAGCGTTCAAATACATATCCGGTGTCATTGCCGGCAGCATCGCGTTCAGCTTGAGATCGGCCCGCGCCTGGCCGCTGGCAGTTCCTTGCAATCCAAGCAGCGTCAGCAGCTTCATCATCTGTGGCGGTACCACCTGCACCGACAGGCTGGGCGTTGTCGGAGAGACGGGTAAACTGGCTTGGCAAAAACAGGGCATACTCTTATCTCACCCCAGTCCTATTGTTCCAAAGTCGTCAGGATGCGGCTGTCCATGGACAGTATCTGCGTTTCGACATTGCGATCCTGTTCGCGCAGCGCCTCGGCATAGCCTGCGGCGGATTCTGTTGTTGGGCGCAAGGTATCAAACAGCTGATTGTCGGTATGCAAAACAAGAACCTTACTTTTGCCCAGGCTGCTGTCGTCGACATTAAAAGCGAGCCCGCCATTTTCCTTGCTTTCCGGGATGGAATACGCGACGCGGACCGAAATCGGTCCGGTCTCGCCGTCTCGCAAACTTGCAACATCATTTTCAGTCCGCGTTACGTTGGGCAGCAAATGGAACACTTTGCCTGAGACGTCCAGAATGGAAACTGATAAGTAACCATCCTGCACATCTGCGGGCAGGTCTACATCGATAACCGGGTTTTGGCCTAAGAAATAATCACCCGTAGGATTGGGCGCGTCGTTCTGTTCACCATTGAAAAATGCAATCGAAATGTCGCTTGACGGGGCACTGGGCAGGAAGTTTTCAATAAGGCACAGGGTCGGGTTCAAAAGTGTGACCTGATCCAGATCAATGGGGCGTGTGCCTGCCAGCGCGGTCAGCGCTGTGTCCAGGCCCACCAGGCTGTCTTGTGAGGCCAGCGTGCCGCTGACGCGGATCGGCGTTTCCGGGCCATAGCCGGCAGTTGGCGTGTCGATCAGGGTCAACGCGCCGCAGTCCGCAAGGCCTGCCAGAATGGGCTCAACCTCGTCCGGTGACAGGAACAGGGGTTCCAGTTCGATCTCGGCAGTGCCTTGCAGTCCGGCGGGCAAACCGGCAGAGTACAGCTGTTCCAGTTCTGCATGCAGGGCCTGATCTGTGGTCTGGCCGGTCAATCGCGCCTCGTTGCCTTCGACAACCAGCCGCCATTGTTCCAGATCCATCGCCGCACCGACTACATCGGTGACGGCAGCGCCCCAAGTGTCCGAGATATCGCCTGATGCCAGCGTTAGATCGACCTGACCCCCTTCCGAGGTGATTTCTCCGGTCATCGCGTCGCGCACGGATTCCGATGGTACAAATCCAACCGCTCGCGGTGGACGCCCGGGATTTTTGTCCGCAACAAAGGTATAAGGTGTGACCGCCGGATATTGCGGTCCAAGAAACCCGTCAAACAGGCCGCCGAAATATCCGCCCGCGCCAACCCCCACCAGCCCGATCACCGCAACAGCGGCCATCAGGCCGCCGCGTGATTTCTGTGGTTCGGACACCGGGGTTGGTGCGGTTTCGGCCTGTGCAGGCTGTGCGGTGGGCGCTGGTGCAGCAGTCGGGGTTTCGGCCCTAGGCGTGATCACCGTGGCATCGTCAAGATCGTTATCGCTTGGGGCGCTCGCCTCGATCCGCGCAGCGGCCAGAGCCCGCAGAACATCGCTGGCGGTCTGATAGCGATCTTCCGGATCCGGGGCGGTCATCTTGTCGATGATCGATTTCAACGGTTCCGGAACGCCATCTGTGTTCAACGGCTGTTTTTTATTTTCGACCACCTCGAGCAGATTGCGCCCGGCATCCGCCTTGTGACCCCGGAAATTCGCCAGCAACAACGCACCAAGCGAATAAATGTCGGTACGTCGATCCGTCTTGCCGGACAGCTGCTCGGGCGCGGCATAGGCGTATTTCCCGGCAAACTCGCCGCCGACAATGGTTTCTGCCCCGGGATTGGTATCCTTGGCGATGCCAAAATCAATAATAACGGCCTGCGCCGGATCGCCGTCACGCAGGATGATATTGTCCGGGCTCAGGTCGCGGTGGACGATATTGCGCGCATGGGCCGCCTCCAACCCTTCGCAGACCCGTTTGCACACGGTCATGATGTCAGGCGCCGACATTGGACCATCGCGCAGTTTCTGATCCAGTCCCGGCCCGTCGACATAGTCCATCACCAGATAGACATGCCCATCAGCGGTTCTGTTGTTTTCCGAGTAACGCACAACCGCATCATGCCGGATGTCGCGGATTTCTTCTTCGCGCGTCAGCAGTACCAGATAGTCGTCGTTGCTGGAAAATTCGGCTTTCAGCACCTTCAACGCGGCAAGCCGCCCCGAAATCTCGGAGCGGGCCCGATAGACGTCAGACGTACCGCCCCGCCCCAGGATGGCTTCGATCCGATATGTATTGTTCACCAGATCGCCCGGCTGAAACAGGTCGCCTGCGCGGGATTCAGTCATGCTGCCCTCAGATTTGTTGGTCTATTTGGACGGCGATCAGCCGAGGGCCTGGAATTCGACGCGACGGTTTTCATCGGCGCGCGGATTGTCCTTGTTCAGCGGTTCCGCCTCACCAACGCCTAGCACTTCCAGCCGTTCGTCGGCAATGCCGCAATCTCCAACCAGGAAACGCTTGACCTCTTTGGCGCGCAACAGGGACAGATTCTGGTTGTATTCGGCCGAACCGGAGCTGTCGGTATGTCCGATAATCTGGAACACGTTCACGTCGACATTCTGCATCGCCTGACACAGCGATGCCAGTTTCGGCTTTTGATCTTCGCGCAACGCGGCAGACGCAAAATCAAAACGCACCTGGATGTTGACCTGATCCTCGGACGCAACCGGTTGATAATCGGCCGGTGCCGCAGCAACGGTGGTTTCCGCAGTATCGGCACCTGATCCGTCGCCGCTGTTTGATGGCACGATCACCAGACCACGCGTTTTTTGCTTGTTGAACGCATCAGTGATCTCGTCAGCCGTCAGTTCGCCGGACTGTGCCAGCGCGACTTGCGCAGTGCAAAAGATGGCAAAGGCCGAAGCGCCAATGTATTTCAGTGATGTAATTGCAGTCATAACCCTATTCCTTCTGTGTTTGAGCAGAAGATTACCCCTGTGAAAATCATGCGACAATGAAGAAAGTCACACTTCGTGCGGACATTTTTTGGGCAATTGCGTGACATCTTGGCAATCGGCTTTTAAGTTAAGGTGGGATGGCTGCAGGCAATAGGAAACATTCAACAAAATGCGTATCGTTCCTGCGATAATTCTTGGCCTGGCGATCATTTTGGCCCCGATCATCTGGTATGTTTTCCCGCTGATTGTGCCGATTGAAGAGAATTTTGAAGGTCCGGCCATCGATTCCGGGGCGCGGATCGAGATTGAAATGCTGAATCAGCAGATCGAGGATATGCGCGATCAGATCGAACGCCTGTCTCTTGAAGTGTCGCGCGCTCAAAGCGGCAGCGTTGCTGTGCCTCAGGACAACGCAGCGGCGGATGCTTATGGATTCGACAGCTCGACCCCCAACGAGATCATAGATGCATACGCGCAGGTTGTGCTGATCGCCAACCGGGACAAGGTTAACCGAGGGCTGGAACTGGCCGGGTCATCTTTTCTGCGCGACACATTCGGCCTGCCACGCGAAGACCTGACGGATGAATGTCAGTCGATGACGAACCCCCGGCTGGAGGAGAGGCTGGTTCTGGAAGAAGTTGGGCCGGTGCGTGTTCGGATGCTGAAACCCGCGGTTGAGTCATTGCGGACGGTTTTTGAAAACATCCGCAGGACCGACCCTGATCTCTATGCCCGTATCAATACGGCCGGTTCACTGTGCGTGCGGCGGATACGGGGTGCGACGACCTCCGCGTCGGCGCATGCTTACGGGCTGGCCGTTGATCTGAATATTGATGGTGTTCTGGATACATTGGGCGACGGGAAAACACAGCTGGGCCTGACGATTCTGGCTGATTTCTTTCGCGAAGAAGGCTGGGTCTGGGGGGCCGCATGGGGCCGCGAGGATTCGATGCATTTCGAAGTCAGCCGCAACAAAATAGAAGAATGGCTGGAAGCCGGTCTGCTGTGACCAAAATAAATGGTCACAATTTTGCCTTATTGTGAAGTGTGACACAGACGGGTGGGGTTGAACCCTTGATAGGTTGTGTGCCAATTCCAACAGGATTTCGGGAATGCGTGTGACAAACTTGCCTTGGTCCTGTGATTGGGATTTGTTAACCATCGTACTCATCCAAGGGCTCAGTCGGATAATGATCAGAGGTTACGTCGCTACATGATGCACATCCGACCTTTTGTTCAGGTTTTGGCTTTGGCGTCCCTGGGGGCCTATGGAGCGGCGAATTCTGTTGTGGCCCAAAGTGCGTCAAATCTTGCGCCGTCAACGTTTCAACCGCAAAATCAGCGCAGTACCGGTCCGGTGACCGTTGCACGCGATCCCGGCGCCCCGGTGCCCGAAGGTGCGGATCAGTTGTTTGTGACTGTTGGCGGCGTCGAAATTGAGGACGCCCTGCCACAGATGGCGGCGGCCAACGATTCCTTTATTGCCCGGCTGACCGGCAGGCGCGTGGCCGTGTCCGAGATATTTGCGGCCACCAATCAGCTGGAAAGCGCCTATACCAATGCCGGGTTTGTCCTAAGCCGCGTGGTATTGCCGCAACAGACGCTGCGTGACGGTGGAACGCTTCGCATTGTTGTGATCGACGGGTTCATCGAACGCATTGATGCCGAAAAAGTGCCGCAACAGGCCCGAGAGCGGGTGGTCGCGATCACGCGCCCCTTGATCGGCAAGCGCGGCGTAACATTGCAGCAGATCGAGCGTGCCTTGCTTTTGGCGGGCGATACATTCGGGGTGCGGTTGGCCTCGACACTGTCTGCGGGTGACGCCCGTGGCGCCACAGTGCTGACTCTGGATGGCGAATTCAAGGAAATCACCGGCTCTTACGGGTTTGACAATACGCTCTCGGACGAGCTGGGTCCGCTGAACCTGAGCCTTGGGCTTGAGGTCAACGGCGCGCTGGAAATGGGTGAGACCTTTTATTTCCGTCTCGG
The DNA here is from genome assembly GCA_039028255.1 of Pseudomonadota bacterium. GTDB lineage: Bacteria > Pseudomonadota > Alphaproteobacteria > Rhodobacterales > Rhodobacteraceae > Ruegeria. The sequence goes on from JBCCIK010000063.1 coordinate 8,415, forward strand.
GGGGTCGCCCACGCGGTTTTTTTCAAGCGACGCGCAGTATCGCATCGCGGCCGCCGGTGCAGTATTTCCGATCGGATTTAACGGGTTGACCATAAACGCGGAATTCACATCCAGCGAGGCTCAGCCAGATTTCGATCTTGTGCCCAATACCAGTTCGTTCGAACGTTTTTCGTTTCGGCTTTACTATCCGTGGGTGCGCACGCGGCGGTTCAATCTGTCGTCTCAGCTGATCCTGGATCGCGTCAGCGACTCGCAGGATTTGCTGGTGGGCTCGTTTGAACTGCCGGTATATGACGATGATCTCAGCGTGCTGCGCGCAACCGTTGATGCCAGCTGGACCTATGACAATGGGGCGTTTCTGGTCGCCGGGGCCAACTTGTCGCGCGGTCTGGATGCGTTCGGGGCCAGCGCGTCCGTCGGGGTAGGCGACACGCCGTTGTCACGGCAGGGTGCCAGCGCCGAATTTACAAAGCTTGTTCTGTCCGCGCAGTATCAACGCCCGTTGAACGCCAATTGGTCGGTCAATGTGAATGGTCGCGTGCAGACCAGTTTTGGAGATCCGCTGGTCACGTCCGAGCAGTTCAGCATTGCCAGTTCCAGCGAGCTGTCTGCCTTTGATGCGGGCGACCTGCGCGGCGATGACGGTTGGGTGGTGCGCACAGAAATTGGGCGATCACAACAAGTTCAGGTGGCGGATTTTCCCCTGATTTTCAAACCCTATGTGTTTGGAGCCTATGGTGTGCTAGGGTTAGAGCAACCCACGGTTTTTGAACAAGCTACAACCAAAGCCTATGCCTTTGGCTTGGGTTTCGATGTGTTTACGATTGAGGACTCGACCTATCGGTCCGGGTCGTTACGAGTTGAGTATGGGAGAGGTGAACGTGATGACCTTGGGGCAGACGGAAACCGATTCAGTGTCACTGCAAGTCGCAGATTCTGAAACAAAAGACCTGTTAAGGCGCAGAGCGCGCGTGCTGATTTCAGCAACCGCACTGCTATGGGGAACAACCGCCCTGGGGCAATCCTTGCCAACAGGGGGAACAGTTGCTGCCGGCAACGTGACAATTGGCCAGCCCAGCGGTAATCAATTGCAGATCACGCAAGGTTCAAGCGCGGCCATTGTAAACTGGAACGGGTTTTCTATTGGCTCTGGCGCGACGGTGAATATCCAGCAACCCAACGCGCAGAGTGTGATTCTGAACCGCGTAACCGGTGACACAACCAGCCAGATTCACGGCCAGTTGAATGCAAACGGCCAGGTGCATCTTGTGAACCCGAACGGCATTTTCATTGGTCCGAACGGGCATGTGAATACCGCAGGTTTTGTTGCCTCGACGCTTGCCATCACGGATGAGGATTTTCTGAACGGACGCTACAGATATCAGGGCAACGGCCAATCCGCTGCTGTTGAAAATGCAGGGACTATTTCGGTGGTCCCGGGGGGCTATGCGGCACTGATCGGTGGCAAGGTGTCGAATTCCGGGGTGATCCGTGTCCCCGTCGGCAAGGTTGGTCTGGCGGCTGGTGAGCAGGTGACGCTGGATGTATCCGGCGACGGGTTTTTGCAGGTGGCAGTGCCGTCAGACAGTGGTGATGCCACAATGGAAGCTTTGGTGACCAATTCCGGTCGTATCGAGGCGGACGGTGGTATCGTGCATCTCAAAGCTGCCAGTGCGCGCGACGCAGCCCGGCAGGTGGTCAACATGTCCGGCGTGATCGAGGCCCGCTCTGTCGGCGGCGTCTCAGGTGCGGTTGTTCTGGGCGGTGGCGGTGGTGCCGTGCAGGTCACGGGCCGGATCGACACATCGGCGCCTGTGACATTGGTTGCAGCGTCACCCCGCCCGGTTGCCCGGTCCCAATCGGGTGGTTCAATCACAATCACCGGTGAGGCCATAGAACTGGCTGGCGCAACCCTTGATGCAAGCGGTGCGGGCGCAGGCGATGGCGGCGCGATCCGTGTCGGCGGCGATTTACAGGGTGGCGGCGATTTGCAGCGGGCCCGAACCACGCAGGTGGATGCGGCCACGACACTTTCCGCAAATGGCGGGGATCAGGGCAATGGCGGTCTCATCATCGTCTGGTCAGACGACTATACATCCTTTTCGGGCTTCAACTCGGCGCGAGGTGGTGATCTGGGCGGTGATGGCGGATTTGTCGAGGTCTCTGGTAAGCAGACACTCAGCTACACAGGTCTTTCGGACACGCGCGCACCGGTCGGCGCGTTTGGCACATTGTTGCTGGACCCGACAAACATCACCGTAGCAATAGGTGCCAGCGGTCCCGGAGCAGTCACGCCGGGTACGATCGAAGCAAATCTTGGCTTTGGCAACGTCACCCTGACCACTGCCGGCAGCGGGACCTTGCAGCCGAACGGGGACCCCATTGATCTGGGCGGCGACGATTCACAACCGGGCACGATCACCGTCGAAGACGCGATCACCTGGTCAAACGGCTCGCGGCTGACGCTGAGAGCGGATAGCTCGATAACACTGAACGCGGCGATCACGGCTACCAGTGGTGAACTGGAACTTGATGCGGCAACCACGATTGGTACCGGGGCGGGTGGCACGATCAACGTAGATACCTTTACGCTGACCAGCGGGGCGTGGTCGCAGGTCAGCGCAACGCTGCCCAGTTTCGCCGCAAACGATCTGGACATCGAATCCGGCGCAACGTTTACACGCGCGCTGGGTGGTGCCGGTTCCGCCGGGTCGCCGTTTCTGCTGACGGATGTGTTTGGTCTTCAGGGGATTTCAGACGGCAACAGCTATGCCTTGGCCAACAGCATAGACGCGGGCCCGCTGAGCGAGTTTGACTCGATCGACTATGCAGGCGGCACGCTGGAAGGAAACGGCTTCGCGATCAACAACCTTTCAATCTCGTCAACTTCCTTCGGAGGTCTGTTCGACGATCTTGACGGCACGGTTCAGAACTTGCGCATTAACGGCGCAAGCGTGTCGTCAGGCGGCGGCGGCATTCTGGCCGGCACAAATGGCGGCACGATCTCGGGCGTCTCTGTTTCAGGTAGCTACAGCAGTACGGACGAACAGGCGGGCGGTCTGGTCGGGTTCAACGATGGTTCCATCGTGGACAGTTTTTCAACGGCAAGCGTCAGCGTTGCGACAACCGAGGCCAGCATTGCTGTTGCAGGTGGACTTGTCGGTCAGAACAACGGTACCATCACACGTTCGCACAGCACCGGTACAGTCGACGGCAGCACCGATGGAGATCATTCCATTGGCGGCCTGGTTGGTGACAACAGAGGTCTGGTTCAGGATTCCTATTCAACCGGCAGCGTTTCGGGAACGAACCAGAATTCGGCGCCCGGGGATACGGCGAACCTTGGCGGCCTGGTCGGTGTCAACACTGGCGGCACGATTGCGCGCAGCTATTCGACTGGCGGCGCCAGCTTTTCCGGGCCCAACACGCCCGCACTGGGGGGGCTTGTCGGCAGCAATACAGGATCGGTCAGCGGGTCGTTCTGGAATACGGACACATCCGGTCTGGCGACCAGCGCAGGCGGGACCGGCCTGACCACGGCAGAGCTTCAGGATACGATCGGGTTCTTCAATCTGGCCTCCGCGCAAGGGTGGAATTTTTCCACAACCTGGGCGCCGGGCACCGGCAGTTCCAACCCGTTACACTATACGACATCAGCGGTTCTGTTTGCGATTCCCGATCAACTTGCTGTGGCGGAAGGCGAGACCGACACCGCAACCGCCACTGGCACGATTTCCGGTGGACCGTCGGTCTTCCGGTTTGGGCCTTCGGGTGACACGCTGGACACGTCGCCTATTTTCCAGACGCTGACATTTGACAGTACCGAGAATGGCATCACGTCCTTCACGGTGGATACCTCGTCACTGCTCAGCACGTCCGAGGTGTTGTTTTCCGTATCGGCGTTGCCCGGAACTGCGATCATCGGTGGGACAACCACGATCATTCCAACCCCCCCGACGCCGACCATTGAGATTACCCCGACTGTCGATACCACGATCACCGGGGGCGGTGGCGGCGGTGGCGGCACGACCACAACCACCACGACCGAGGCCGAAGCTGCACTGGGAACCGTTGAAAATGCCTCGCAGGAGTTTGATGAAATCATTGCATCCTGTGCTGCGCAGGGCAACGATGTCAGCGCGTATCTGGCCTGTATTGCCGAGGCGATGGATGAGTATGCATCGGACCTGGATGCAATTGTTCAAGGTCTGCCACCCGGTCTGGAATCTGTCGGCGACATCATTCGCGGGGCCAGTGCGGGCATCAAAGCAGCGGGCGAGGACGCAAACCGCCGTCTGGCGCTGGCCACCACAGCAGAAGAGCGCAACGCAATCCGTCGCGAAGCAGTCGACGAAGCACGGCGACAGATCCGTCAGGCCCAGCGGGAAATCCGCAAGGCGATCACTTTGATACGAGCAACCGACCCGGAACTTGTCAGCATCCAGAACCAACAGGTAGAAACAATTGTGGCGGCAGTCGGACAGGCCGAAATCGGTCTGTCACGTGCTATCGGCCTGTAACCAATCGGAGCATCTGCCAATGTTCATTACCCGTCTTTGTGCGGTTTTGCTGATGACGCTGTTCAGCGCCTGCGCGGCGCTGGCGGATAAAAGAGTTGCTTTGATAATCGGGAACTCTGACTACGAGTTTGTCAGCTCATTGGAAAATCCGCTGAATGATGCATCGGACTTGTCCATCGCGTTGGAAGGTCTTGGGTTCGAAGTGTTCCTTGGCACCGACCTGACACGCGATGAGATGTTGTCGCTGGCCGAATCATACGGGGCGACGGCGGCGGATTCGGATGTGTCGTTGCTGTTTTATGCCGGGCATGGGTTCCAGGTCGATGGGCGCAACTATCTGGTGCCGGTCGATGCGAATATGACAAGTGCTGCGGATATTCCGGAACAAACCGTCGCGATGGAAGAATTTGTCACCCGCATGGAACGCTCGGACGGTATCCGGCTGGTGTTTCTGGACGCCTGCCGCGACAACCCGTTCGAGGACGGCGGCATCAGCGTCGGAGAAGGTCTGGCCAGGGTTGGCAGCGCCGCTGATTTCCTGTTCGCCTATGCAACCCAGCCGGACAATGTGGCCTATGACGGTACGGGGCGAAACAGTTTCTTTACCGAAGCGCTGCTGAGCCACATATACACGCCTGGTCAGGATATCTCGGATCTGCTGATCTCGGTCCGCAAGGACGTTCTGACCTCGACCGGCGGGCGTCAGATACCCTGGGATAATTCGTCGCTGACACGCCAGTTCCGGTTTGACAACAGCCCTGTAACAGCATCCGAGGAAACACTGTTGTGGCAGGTGGCGGCAAACGCGCAGGACCCGTCATTGATGCAGCTTTACGTCGACCGGTATCCTCAGGGCGCGCATGTGGGTGAAGTTGTGGCCTTTCTGGACCGGGCCGATGAAAGCGGCCCCCAGACGCGCGCCGTGTCGGTTGAAAATGCCGATGAACAGGCGGAACGCCTTTGGAAACTGGCACAGCGCAGCCGGATGCGGCCGCTGCTGGAGTTTTATCTTGAGCAATACCCCGACGGTGTGCACGTGGATCAGGCGCAAACGTTGATCGCCTCGATCCCCAGACCCGAGGACAGCACGCCGGGCGGCATCTGCGAACGTTTGGCCACCCATCCGCGTGATCGGACGGCAAGCATACCCGGCGTCCCTTTCAGCCGTCTTCAGGACAATGCGCTTACCGCGATCCGGGCCTGTAGCGCAGCGGCGGCACAATCGCCTGAATTGTCTCATTACGTCGCGCTTCTGGCCCGTGCGACGATCGCAGCCGGAGATGTGGACCGCGCCGTGATGCTGTACCAGCAGGCCGCCGCCGAGGGCGACTTGCGTGCTATGGTTTCGCTGGCACAGCTGCACGAAAGCGGGACCGGTGTTACTCAGGACGTGAATGCGGCGCTGAGCCTGTACGAACGCGCTGCCGAAGGCGGCAGCTTTGATGCGATGATTAATCTGGCGGTGACCCTGTTCGAAGGTCAGATCGTCCCAAAGGACGAAGACCGTGCCGTTGCGCTGTTGCAGCGGGCCGCTGATGGCGGGTCGGCCAAGGCGATGTTCAATCTTGGTGTACTCGCACAGGACGGGATTGCCGGTCTGCCCGCGCAGGCGCTGGGATATTTCCAGAAAGCCGCCCGCGATGGTGAGTTCCAGGGTTATCTGGCCGCCGCTATCTTGTTGGATGAAGGCCGCGGCGTTCCCCAGGACTCATTGGAAGCGGCCAGAATGCTGCTGCGGGGTGCCGCTGAGGATGACGGCACCATTCTGGATCAATTGTCGTTTGCCTCGGATCAATGGTCGCGCGAAACACTGATCGAAGTGCAAAAGCTGCTGCAAAAAGCCGGATATTACAACAGCGCCATAGACGGGCTTGCCGGGCCGGGTTTTGTTGCCGCCCTGCAACAATGGCGCAGCGGTGGCTTTGATCCGATCATTCTGGCGGAAAACTGAGGCCGAGAGGCAAGTTCAAACTGCGCCAGTTGGGAATAGATCCCTTCGGGAAACGCCTGCAAAGACGCCGCTGGCCGGGCACGGTTACCGGCCCGTGTTTCTGATCGGTTTCCGGCTGCTCAATGCATCTTGAGGCGCGGCTGCACTTTGTCTGGCAGTGTTCCGGGTCAGTGCAAGACCCGGATACCAGCTTAATTGACCGGGACGAACTCGATCCGGCGATTTCTGCGCTTGCCGTCCGCCGTGTCATTGGAAACGACCGGTTGGCTTTCGCCATAGCCAACAGTGATCAGTCGTTCGGATGCGATGCCGCGATCCACCAGATAATTGTTGACGGCGCGGGCGCGTCGCTCGCTCAGGGCGCGGTTTGCTGCGTCCGAGCCGTCGCTGTCTGTATGGCCGCCGATCTCAAGGCGCAGGTCAGGGCATCGGTCAACGATGTCATAAAGATTCGTCAGCAATGGAATCGAATCATTGCTCAACCGCGCGCTGCCCGAGTTGAAATAGATATTTCCGGTGCGCGACAAAATTTCCATCCGTCCTACACAGGCTTCGCGGTCCAGATTGCCCTTGGTTTCCAGCGCCGCTGCGCCCGGGGTGGCCGATGCCAGTTCAAGCTGCGGTGGTGTGCCCGCCTTGGCGCGGTCGAATACAAATCCAAAGCTGACAAAGCCAAAGGGCAAGATGTCGACACCGGCCGCTTCTTGCAGTTTGCCACGACCCTCTTCCAGATTGAAATCGGGCAGGGCGATTGCGATGGGTGTGGTGTTGGCAACCGCGACACGGTCGTTATCGACCAATGTGATTGCAACCTGCGCAACCCGTTCACGCGTCACGCCGTGCAAGTTTAACGTGTAGGGTAAGTCGATGATTTTATGGCGACTCTGATGCAGATCAATCAGTTCCTGCGGCGGCAACTGCGTGGTTATGATGGCTTCCGGAAAGTTAAAAGTTTCAAAGAATAAAAACCGCATGCGGACGTTGCGCAGGTCGATCTTGGTATCGACACTGTCCATCAGCACCCGTATCTCGGCGGCCCCGTCCGGGCTGATCACGCCGGAAATTGTGGCGAAACCGCTGTTTTCGGCAATTGAATTCTTTTTGACCGACAAAAACTGCAATTCGGATGCTTCTGCGTCCAGCTTCCATCCATGTTCGAACGGATCAGCGGACTGAGCCATCGACAGATTCGCCATCAGAACCCCGGCTATGGCAAGCAGGGTTCGCATCATGGTTGAATACGGCATGTGTGAACCTCTTCCTATTCTTGCGTCTGGTTTACGGATATGACAGGCCATGGCCATAAGAAAGCCTAAAAGAATATGTAAAGGATTTCCGGGTCAGTTGATGCCTGTGAGTCACGGGCAACAGGACTGAAAGTATACAAAGGACCAAACGTGCTGCGGGTATGTAGAAATCTGTTTGCTGTGATCGCCATGATCTGGCCCGCCTTCGCGGCGGCCGAACCGCGCATTGCGCTGGTTGTTGGCAATTCTGCTTACGGCTCGGTTTCGGCGCTGGACAACCCGGTCAATGACGCGCGTCTGATGGCTGAAAAACTGTCGGAACTGGGCTTTGAAGTACGCCACCTGTCCGACAGCAATCAGATCGATATGAAGCGCGCCATCGCGCAGTTCGGTCGTGACTTGCGCAACGGAGGTGAGAGCGCAGTTGGCCTGTTCTATTATGCGGGGCACGGTGTGCAATCTTTCGGATCGAACTACCTGCTGCCGGTGGATGTGTCGCTCAGCGATCCGGCCGATCTTGACCTTATGGCTGTTGAGGCACGTTCCGTCCTGCATCAGATGGCCTCGGCCAACAATAAGACGAATATCGTTATTCTGGACGCGTGCCGGAACAATCCGTTCGAAGATCTGGCCGACATGGATGACAATGGCCTGGCTGAAATGAAGGCGCCTACGGGAACTTTTCTGGCATATGCCACTGATCCCGGCGGTGTTGCGCTGGACGGTGAAAGCGGAAACAGCCCCTTTACCTTGAGCCTTGCCAAACACATCGAAACACCCGGCATGGCGATCGAACAATTGTTCAAAAAAGTACGGGTTGACGTGCTGGATGAAACACGCGGATTGCAGACACCCTGGGATACGTCGTCGCTGACGCAGGATTTTGCCTTTGCTATCGAGACCGAGACGCAGATTTTGCAACAGGTGCAAAGTGAAGAGGAACAGTGGCAACAGGTTGTGAATTCGCGCGATCCTGTGCAGATCATGCTGTTCTTGCGCAGTTTTCCCGACAGCCCTCATTCCGGCGAAGCGAACACTCTGTTGCAGACCGTGATGGCGGAGTCCTTCGGTACTGCCCCGGTTGCTGCTGCGCGCAATCAAGAACCGGAGAAAGCGCCGGTAGAAGCGACCGAGACTGATCGGTTGATGTTTGAACTGGCGCAGGTCGATGATTCCATCCACTCGTACGAGGTTTACCTGCAAAGCTTTCCTGACGGTGTTTTTGCAGATCAGGCCGTCGAACGTTTGGCCGCGCTGCAACTGGGTGCGGATTCGGTGACGCGCAAGGCCGAGCCCAGCGTTTCGGCAGAAGATGTCGGCAATACCGGCAGCATAGATGCCGCCGCCGCAGTCACGCTCAAATCCGTTTTGACATTTGGCAATACGCAGGTGCGCGGCAAAACGATTGAACAACTGGTTGCAGGATCGCCTCAATTCCCCCCGATTGAGGGTCTGCCAGACGAGTTGTGGAAAGATCAGTCCTGTTCGAACTGCCATCAGTGGACGCCCGAGGCCTTGTGTGATCAGGCACAAACCTATGTAAAGCGCCCTGCTGCGGGCAACGTGGCCAAACAACACCCGTTTGGTGGCGGTCTGAAGGTCAATCTGCGCCGCTGGGCCATGGGCGGATGCCAAGGTTAGGCAATCGGGTAAGGGTCTGGACCACTCCGCGTTGCGCCCTGTTTCAATCACACATCGTCTGACCAAAAATCCCGCACCGTGTCGAGGTTTCGATTTGGCAGTTGGCAACGCCGGTCTACCAGGCAGGTCCTTTATTTTACTGAATTTTTTAGATTAAGCGACCTTAAGAATAGCGACATGCAACGGTCATCGCCCAACCCCATCTCTCTGTTATGGAAATAAGTTTCAAACCGGAGAGTATTACAATGGCTTATGCAGATCTGAATTTGGGAAACGGTTTTTTCCTGGGGTTTTTTGGCACACCTGAAGAAAGACAGGCCAAGCGCGAGAAAAAAGCCAGATACAAAAGGCAAATGAAAGAAGTGGGCGCGATGACGCGGCGAGATCTGAAGGATCTGGGCCATACGCGCCTGGAGCTGAAACAGTCGATTTATCAGGAATACATGAACGGCTGAGAACTGCGATACAGCGTCTTGCGCCATCTGGTGGGACTCCGTTTAGCGCAAGATCATGTTCACTACGCTGCGGGAGCGGGATAAATGTATGACGACATGGCGCGCCAGTCGAATGTTTCGCGCAATCAGTTGATAGAGCAAGGGTTGAAAGCGGCCGGCTCACCGCTGCGCGATCAGGTCAAAACGTGGGAGCGATATACCGACGAAAAGGCAAATGTTGCGCGCGATCTGATGCGCAGCGTCAAGGCGCAACTGCAAGACCTTTCCTGCGCCCACGGGTTTCGCACCCTGTCGATAGGGTCGAGCGACGAACCTCAGTTCCCACTTTTGCATGCTCTGTCCGACGGTGGATTGTGGCTGTACGATTGTGACGATAGCGCGCTGGCCGTTGTCAAAGAACGTGCGGACAGACTGCTGTTAAACGACGTTCATACGGTGAGTGGCAATTATCTGGACGATTTCAAGGACAAACACAGCGCCAGCACTGCGCTGCAAACCCGTTTGGGCGATGCACGATTTGATCTGATAACGTTGCATCACGCGCTGTATTATTGCGCGCCGGATTTATGGCCGGACCTGATGAATGCA
>JBCCIK010000064.1:0-18643 GCA_039028255.1 Pseudomonadota bacterium
GGTGAATCTGGCATCCGGACAGCATCGGGTCGTTCGCGAGCGAGGCGTTCACCTCCTCGACATGGCCCTGCATCATTTCGTAGACCTTCGGATGCCCGGCGAGTTCCTGATAGGAAGCATAGGCAACGTTGTTGCGCTCAGCCCACGAACCTACGGCATTCAGATCGATGTTCAGAAACGCTGTGCAGGTCTCGCGCCCGTCGCCGATCAGCACCGCTTCGAGGATGTTGGGATAGAACTTCAGCTTGTTCTCGACATATTTCGGGGCGAACAGACTGCCATCAGCCATTTTGCCCACATCCTTGGCACGGTCGATGATCCTCAGATGGCCCGAGTTCTCTTCGATAAAACCCGCATCCCCGGTCGCCACCCAGCCCTCGGCATCCTTGGTCGAGGCAGTCGAATCCGGGTTGTTGTAATACTCCACAAACACACCCGGCGAACGGTAGTGGATCTCGCCACTGTCATCGATCTTAAGTTCCACATCCGGCGCCGGAACGCCAACAGTGTCGGCCCGCACTTCGCCGTCAGGCTGGATGGTGATGAAAACGGTCGCCTCGGTCTGCCCGTACAGCTGTTTCAGGTTGATGCCCAAAGATCGGTAGAAATCAAAAATCTCGGGACCAATCGCCTCGCCCGCGGTATAGCCAACGCGGAAACGGCCATAGCCCAGCGTATCCTTCAGCGGTCCGTATACCAGAATTTTGCCCAGCGCGTATTTCAGCTTGTCGCCAAAACCCACCGGTTTGCCGTCCAGCAGCAACCCCCCCACCTTTTTGGCATGCGCCATGAAGTGATGGAACATGCGCTGCTTCAACTTGCCCGCATCCTCCATCCGGATCATCACGTTGGTCAGCTGAGTCTCAAACACGCGCGGCGGGGCAAAGAAATACGTCGGGCCGATCTCGCGCAGGTCCGTCATCATGGTGTCGGCGCTTTCGGGGCAGTTGACACAGAACCCGCACCAATAGGCCTGACCGATGGAGAAGATGAAATCGCCCACCCAAGCCATCGGCAGATATGACAGGATATCCTCATTTCGGGTCAGATGATCGAACTCGGCGGAATTCCTGGCACTTTCAATGACATTCCGGTTCGACAGCACCACGCCTTTTGGCTTGCCCGTGGTGCCCGAGGTATAGAGCATCACACAGGTGCCGTCATAGGTGATCGCCGCGATCCGCTTGTCCAGTTCGGCGTCAAACCGGGCATGACCGGCATTGCCCTCGGCCATGATGTCCTCAAGCGCATTCATCTGCGCGTGGTCGTATTTCCGCATCCCACGCTTGTCAGTATAAAGGATATGTTTGACCTGGCTCAGATTCTGCTGAATCTCGATGACCTTGTCGACCTGCTCCTGATCGCCGCAGACGACGTATTTGGCACCGCAATGTTCCAGCACATAGGACATCTCTTCGGCCACCGAGTCCTGATACAGCGGCACCGGAACCGCGCCCACCATCTGAGCGGCCACCATCGACCAATAATGCGCCGGGCGGTTGCGGCCTATGACTGCAATGTGATCACCCTTCTCGACGCCCAGTTCCAGAAACCCCAGCGCTATCGCACGGATTTCGCTGGCCGTCTCAGCCCAGGTCCAGCATTGCCAAATACCAAATTCCTTTTCCCGATAGGCCGGGACATCTCCGAACTGCGTCGCATTGCGATGTAGCAGCGCCGGAAGAGAGATCATCCCTTCAGCGCCCGACTGCGTCTGAGCCAATCTTCCTCTCCTCCCCATCCGACCCCTTCCTGGGTCGAAAATGGCTGACCCAAGGATCGACCCCGGACGCCAACGACCCGATTAAGGGACAGGCGGAGGATCAGCGTCAAGTTTTGCTTGATGTTTTCTCAATTCTTACGAATTGTAACAGGGGTGGAGGGGTGATGTTCCGAGTTGTACAAGATGTACAAATCACCAAACGAGAGCTAATTAAGCAACTTCTGTTTCGCCCGAGACCTGAAACACAAAATCAGCAGCGTCGAAAAAACTGTGGCTAACATTGGAATCGCAACAAATGTGATCGGCAAGCAGATGAAGACAGGCCCATGTTCTTGCATCATCTTATCACATTCCGAAAGCTCGAACGGAAAATAGCCGATTGAAGCCAAAAGTAAGAAACCGGAAACAATTGTAGTTCTCTTAAGCAACTAGAATCGATCCTTCCAAACCAAATCGAGCTTTCCGGCGCTCGGTCTTCATAACCAATCCCGCAAAATCGGAATCAACGGCACATCCGCCGCAGGCATCGGATAGTTGCGCAGGTCATTCGCCCGCACCCATTTCAGCGCCTGTCCCTCCTTAGATTGCGGAATGCCTTCCCATTTGCGGCAAGCAAACAGCGGCATCAGCAGGTGGAAATCGTCATAGCTGTGGCTGGCGAAGGTCAGCGGCGCGAGGCAGGAGGCCCAAGTGTCGATGCCCAGTTCCTCGTGCAATTCGCGGATCAGAGCGACCTCGGGGGTTTCGCCGGGTTCGATCTTGCCCCCGGGGAATTCCCAGAGACCGGCCATGGATTTGCCCTCGGGACGTTGGGCCAGCAGCACCCGGCCCTCGATGTCGATCAGAGCCACAGCAGACACTAATACTGTCTTCATGAACGATAATCCGCGTTAATCTCAATATAGCCGTGGGTCAGGTCGCAGGTCCAAACGCTGGATTTCCCCTCGCCCAGCCCCAGATCGACCGCGATCACGAGATCCTGACCTTTCATGTAGACTGCGGCGTCTTCCTCGCGATAATCCGGGCTGACCCAGCCTTTTTCGGCAACCAGAATATCGCCAAAGGATATGCTCAGCAGGTCGCGGTCGGCGGCGGCACCGGATTTGCCGATGGCCATGACGATGCGGCCCCAATTCGGGTCTTCACCAGCAATGGCCGTTTTCACTAGCGGAGAGTTTGCAATGGCCAACCCGTGCACCTTGGCGTCTTCGTCCGAGGCGGCGCCGGTCACGCGGATTTCCACGAGTTTCGTGGCCCCCTCACCATCGCGCACCACCTGTTGCGCCAGATCCAGCATTACGCTTTCCAGTGCTTCGGCAAACGCCGGAATGCCGGTGGCGTCGACACCCGACGCCCCGGTTGCGCACAGCAAAAGGCTGTCCGAGGTCGAGGTGTCGCTGTCCACGGTAATGCAGTTGAACGTCCGGTCGGTCAGCGCGCCCAGCATGGACTGTAGCGCCGATTGCTCGACCACAGCGTCGGTGAAGATGTAAACCAGCATCGTCGCCATATCCGGCGCGATCATGCCCGATCCTTTGGCAATCCCAACAATAGAGACTGTTTTACCCGCAATTTCGACCTGCGACGACGCGCCTTTTGGAAAGGTGTCCGTAGTCATGATTGCGCGCGCGGCATCTTCGATGGCGTGACGACTTAGCCCTGCCTTTAGTACCTCCAGCTGCGACACGATCCGCTCATGCGGCAGCGGCTCGCCGATCACGCCGGTGGAAGACGTGAAAACCCGATCAACGGCCACACCGGTCGCCTTGGAAACGGCCTGTGTCACCTCGGCAACGGAAGTCTGACCGTGATGACCCGTAAAGGCATTTGCGTTGCCCGAATTCACAAGTATCGCCGCAGGCCCGTCCTGCGGGCCGCCGAGTTTTACCTGACAGTCCAGCACCGGGGCAGCGCGTGTGGCAGAGCGTGTGAAAACCCCGGCGATTGCCGTTCCCGGGTCCAGTAGCGCCAGCATGACATCGGTGCGACCCTGGTACCGCACACCGGCCTCGACCGTGGCAAAGCGCACCCCGTCAATGGCCGGTAAATCAGGGAAGGCCGCCGGAGCCAGCGGCGACACCTTGGTAATCGTGGCCACGCAACTTACTCCTGCACCAGATCCAGCTGACGCACAATTTCAGGACCAGCCCCTTCCAAAACAGGGCGGTCGATCTGCGCCTGTTGGGTCAGTTCGTCGATACGGGCCTGTACCGCCTCTTGTTGCAGGGTCTGGGCCAGATCGGCGCGAACGGAGTCAAGCGCGGGTGCTTCGGATGTGCGCGTGTCGTTCAGCATGACCACATGCCAGCCAAACTGGGTCTGCACCGGGTCGGATACCTGCCCTTTTTCCAGCTCCAGCACTGCTGTTTCGAATTCCGGGACCATCTGGCCTTTGCCAAACCACCCAAGCGCGCCACCATTGGGACCGGACGGGCCGGTGGAACGCTGTTGTGCCAGTTCTGCGAAATCGGCCCCATCGTCCAGTTGCGCTTTGATCTCCTGGGCTTCTTCCTCGGTCTCGACAAGAATGTGGCTGGCGTCAAATTCGTCCTCGCCGGCAAAGTCGGCGAACTGTGCGTCATACGCGGCCTGGATCGCCTCATCCGTTATCACGGTATCAATCAGAGCGTTGACCGTCTGAACCGCGCGCAGCGAGCGTGCTTCGTTTTCCAGCCGCAGCGCGTTCAGAGTATTCAGTTCGTCCTGCTCCTGGCCCAGCAGGTGCTGTTGGATCAATTGTTCCAGGATGAAGTCATACAGAACCTGATTTTCCAGCTGCTGATACTGCGCCGGAAGCGCCGATGCGGTGGCGATGACGTGACCCAGCGTGATCTCATCCCCGTTCACGCGCGCCACAACGGTCGACGCGTCAGGGTCGGTTTCGGCGGCCAACGGCAGTGCCATCACGGCAGCCAGAGCCAGCGATGGCAGAAAAGTGAGGCCTTTGGGCATGGAATTATCCTATTTCTTTGCCGCGACAGGGCGCAGCGTTGACACTGTGGAACCTGCCGCTTACATCGCCTTGAAGCCTTGGACAGGGCCGCCTTTCACCCCCCGTATCTATGGGTTGCGCGCAAGGTGGGCAAGCCTGTCGCAACCAAGACACGAACAGATCCGCTGGAGTGAACATGCTGGGACTCGGAACGCTCGCCAAAAAGGTGTTCGGAACACCGAACGACCGCAAGATCAAGGCGACCCGCCCCCTGATCGAAAAGATCAACGCGCTGGAGCCCGAGTTCGAGAATCTGTCCGACGAGGATCTGATAGCAAAGACCGCCGAACTGCGCACACGCGCGCTGGAGGGTGAGAGTCTGGACGACCTGCTGCCCGAAGCCTTTGCCAATGTGCGTGAAGGCGGCAAACGCGCGCTGGGTCTGCGGGCGTTCGACGTGCAGCTGATGGGCGGAGCGTTCCTGCATCAGGGCAACATATCCGAGATGAAAACAGGTGAAGGCAAGACACTGGTAGCCACCTTGCCTGCATATCTGAATGCACTGACCGGCAAGGGCGTACATGTCGTCACCGTCAACGAATATCTGGCCAAACGCGATGCCGAATGGATGGGCAAGGTGTTTGCGGCCGTTGGAATGACCACCGGCGTGATTTGGTCCGGGCAACCGGATGCCGAGAAAAAGGCCGCCTATGGCTGTGATGTGACATATGCCACCAATAACGAACTGGGGTTCGATTATCTGCGCGATAACATGAAGGCCGATATGGCCGACATTTATCAAAAGCATCACAACTTCGCGATTGTGGATGAGGTCGACTCGATCCTGATCGACGAAGCGCGGACGCCGCTGATCATCTCGGGGCCGTCGCAGGACCGTTCGGACCTGTACACTGCCATTGACGGGCTGATTCCATCGCTCAACGATGATCACTTCACGTTGGACGAAAAAAGCCGCAACGTGACTTTCACCGACGAAGGCAACGAGTTTCTGGAGGAAAGGCTGATCGCTGCCGGGCTGATCCCCGAAGGCCATTCACTGTACGATCCCGAAAGCACAACCGTTGTACATCATGTCAATCAGGGGCTGCGCGCGCACAAACTGTTCCAGCGCGACAAGGATTATATCGTGCGCGATGGCAACGTTGTGCTGATTGACGAATTCACCGGCCGGATGATGCCGGGCCGTCGTTTGTCAGAAGGTCTGCATCAGGCGATCGAAGCCAAAGAAGGCGTTCAGATTCAGCCCGAGAATGTGACTCTGGCCAGCGTGACCTTTCAGAACTATTTCCGCCTGTACGACAAGCTGGGCGGCATGACCGGTACCGCGCTGACCGAAGCTGAAGAATTCGCCGAGATTTATGGTCTGGGCGTGGTCGAAGTGCCAACCAATAAACCGATTACCCGTCTGGACGAGGACGATCAGGTCTATCGCACCGCCGGCGAGAAATACGGCGCTATGATCGAAGAAACCAAAAAAGCGCAGGAGACGGGCCAGCCGGTCCTGCTGGGCACCACGTCGATCGAAAAATCCGAAGTCCTGAGCCAAATGCTGACCAAGGAGAGCATCGAACACAACGTCCTGAACGCCCGTCAGCACGAACAAGAGGCCCAGATCGTCGCGGATGCGGGTCGTCTGGGTTCGGTGACCATTGCCACGAACATGGCCGGTCGCGGTACCGATATTCAGCTTGGCGGCAATGTCGAGATGAAGGTGTTGCAGGCGCTGGCGGAGAACCCCGAGGCCGATCCGGCCCAGCTGCGGGCGGCAGAAGAAGCGCGTCATGCAGAGGAAAAGGAAAAAGTGCTGGCCGCCGGTGGCCTGTATGTAATGGCCTCGGAACGTCATGAAAGCCGTCGCATCGACAACCAGTTGCGGGGCCGGTCGGGCCGTCAGGGCGACCCGGGTCGCACCGTGTTCTACCTGAGCCTCGAAGATGACCTGATGCGCATCTTCGGCTCGGAACGGTTGGACAAGGTCCTGACGACACTGGGCATGAAGGAAGGCGAGGCGATCATTCACCCTTGGGTGAACAAATCTCTGGAACGCGCACAGTCCAAAGTCGAAGGCCGCAATTTTGACATGCGCAAGAATGTTCTGAAATTCGATGACGTGATGAACGACCAGCGCAAGGTGATTTTCAGCCAGCGGCGCGAAATCATGTCGACTGACGATCTGTCGGAAATCGTGTCCGACATGCGCGAACAGGTGATCGACGATCTGATTGACGAATATATGCCGCCGAAATCATATGCGGATCAATGGGATACGGATGGCTTGCACGAAGCCGTCAAGGAAAAGCTGACCATCGAGGCACCGGTTCAGGACTGGGCTGCCGAAGAAGGTGTGGATGATGAGCAGGTACGCGAACGTCTGGTCAAGGCCGCCGATGAAATGATGGCGCAAAAGGCTGTCGCCTTTGGTCCTGAAAACATGCGCAACATCGAAAAACAGGTTCTGTTGCAGACCATCGACGGCAAGTGGCGCGAACACTTGCTGACGCTGGAACACTTGCGTTCGGTCGTGGGTTTTCGTGGCTACGCCCAGCGCGATCCGCTGAACGAATACAAAAGCGAAAGCTTTCAGTTGTTCGAGGGCATGCTTGACAGCCTGCGCGAAACTGTGACGCAACAGCTGTCCCGGGTACGCCCACTGACTGAGGAAGAGCAAAAGGAAATGTTGGCGCAGATGGCGGCACAACAGGCCCAGGCGCAGCAGGCGGTGGATCAGGCGGTCAACAAGGCCGAGGTCGCAGCCGAGGCCCAAGCCTCGGGCGATGCACGTCCCGGCTTTGACGAAAACGATGCTATGACTTGGGGAAATCCGTCGCGAAACGACAGATGCCCTTGCGGGTCAGGCAAGAAATTCAAGCACTGTCACGGGCGATTGACCTAACGTCACGCCGCCTCAATCACAATGAGTCCGCCTCGCGGCCACAAATTGGCCTCGTTTCGTGACGACAGTGCGACTCGCTCCTTCAACTGGGGAGGGTGTCTTGTTTGTTGTTCGGAACTACGTGACCATGTGCGGCACAGTTGCGTGTGCACTTAGCATTGGTTACTTGATGCAGAATGGATTTCCTGCGCAGTCAGACGATGCGCAGATCGGTGTGTCTGTGGCTTCCGCAGCGGACCAGGCCTCGGTTCTTGCCGGGCTTGAAGACATCGTGCTGACATCCTCGTCACCGTCCGAACCAAATCCGGGCACTGGTTCCAGTGCCACGCGCGGACTGCAACCGACCCCCAACGCCCCGCGCGAACATGTCAACTGCAACATCAGCGCCCGCGCATTTGCAATGTCCGGCGCCCATGCCCGTTTGTCGATCAAGGCCCCCTGTCACAGCAACGAGCGCCTCGAGATTCATCACAGCGGTCTGACAATCACGCAGCAAACGGATGAGATGGGCGCGCTGAACGTCACAATACCGGCGCTGTCTGAATACGCTATATTTCTGATTTCATTCGACGACCAGGCGGGAACTGTCGCCACCACTCACATCCCCGATATCGTTCGCTATGACCGGTTTGCGCTGCAATGGCAGGGCGATATCGGTTTGCAACTGCACGCCCTGGAATTTGGCGCCGCCTATGGCGACGCCGGACATGTCTGGGCAGGTGATCAGCAACAGGGGGCTGGCTCTGTTGTGCATCTTGGACACCCCGGCTTCGAGGCCGCGCAAAATGTCGAAGTCTATTCGTTCCCAGCCCATTCCGCCGAGCAATCCGGCACCATCGCCCTGACCGTCGAGGCCGAAGTGACCGATGCGAATTGCGGCCGCGATCTGAACGTGCATTCGCTGGAATTACGCGCGGACCGCCGCCTGCGCTCGCGCGCATTGACCTTGACCATGCCAATGTGCACGCAAGTCGGCGAGTTTCTGGTATTGAATAATCTGTTCCAAGACCTGACAATCGCTGCAAAGTAACCCGCAGGCAGGCTAGGCGTCCTTATGGCAATTCTTCGTGCGGCAGCGGCTGCACTGTGCTCCGTGACAATGGCGGCCATGGCCGTTGCGCAGGATATCACCCTCACGTCTCATGATGGCCAGGTCGAAGTGACGGGCAATCTGCTGAGCTTTGACGGAGAGTTTTATCGCGTTGACACGCAGTTCGGCGAACTGACAATCGATGGGTCCGGTGTGACCTGCGATGGTCCCGCCTGTCCCAATCTGACGGATTTTGTGGCCGAGGTTCGGTTTTCCGGCGCGTCCGTGATGGCCGAAACCGTTCTGCCGGCGCTGATCATCGGGTTTGCCAGGCGCGACGGCCTGACCGCAACACCGGAACGGGTGGATGCACGCAGCTTTGCCTACGAGCTGTATCAGACCGGACGCGACGCCCCGCTTGCACGGTTCGTTTTTCGGGTCGGAACTACGGGGCAAGGGTTTGTCGACCTGACGGAAAACATGTCGGATATCGTTATGGCGCTGCGCGAAGTTCGCGAAGCCGAGCGCATGGCCGCCGAGGCTGCCGGCCTGGGCGATCTTGCAAAAACGCGACGATCCCGTGTCATCGCACTGGATGCGATGGTGCCGGTTGTGGCCAGAGGCAACGGCTTGCGTCAGATCGCACCGTCGGATTTGGCGCGCGTCGTGTCAGGCGACATCACCAACTGGGCCGAACTAGGTGGCCCGGACGCGCCCGTTGCGCTGCACATGCCGGACGCGGACTCAGGTCTGGCACAAGCCGTCGACGACCAGCTGTTGCGCCCGGCCGGGGCCACGGTGGCCCCGGCCGCCATCCGCCATGCACGCAATCGGGATCTGGTCCGGTCCGTAGCCGACGATCCGTTTGCCATTGGTATCGCCAGCCACGCCGGCGCGGATCTTGCACGCACCCTGCCCTTGACGGGCGGCTGCGGTCATGCACTGACCGCCACACGACAATCGATCAAGACCGAAGATTACCCTCTGACATCACCCATGTTTCTGTACCTGCCCGAACATCGCCTGCCCCGGATTGCCCGGCAGTTTCTGGCCTATATCCAAAGTCCAGACGCTCAGTTGGCGATCCGCCAGGCCGGGTATGTCGATCAGTCGCCGGAAACAACACGCATCGGTCTGCAAGGCGACCGCCTGGCAAATGCAATCGTATCCGGCGGTGCCGAGGTCGGCCTGGATGAGCTGCAACGTATGGTCGACACGCTGCGCCCGTTGTCCCGACTGTCGCTGTCTTTCCGCTTTGAAACCGGCTCATCACGGCCAGATGCGCAATCCCGGTCTAATATTGTGCAACTGGCGCACGCGCTGGACACCGGCACGCTGCCCGCCCGCAAACTGGTCTTCGTGGGGTTCAGTGACGGCGACGGCGCAGCAGCCACCAATGCGCGCATCGCGTTGCGTCGGGCGCGCACTGTCCGCAACGCCGTGATAGGTGCGATGGAAACCACATTGCCCGACAGTTTCGACACTTCGGTCGAAGGGTTTGGAGAGGCAATGCCAATGGCCTGCGACGACACCGAATGGGGTCGCAAGATCAATCGCCGGGTCGAGATTTGGGTTCAATAACGAAACCATCTTCTTCTTGTTCAAAATACGGTGGGGGTGAATTGGCCCTCAAGGGGCCAAGAGGGGGCAACGCCCCCTAAAGATACCCTTCCGAGCGAAAGCTCAGCTCTGTCGATTTACCAATAATCAGATGGTCGTGCAGGATCAGACCCAATGCGGTGCAGGCGTCCTGAATGCGGGTTGTCATGTCGATATCAGATTGCGATGGCGTTGGATCACCTGACGGGTGATTGTGTACCAGTATCAAGGCCGAGGCATTCAGCTCCAACGCTCTCTTTGCAACCTCACACGGGTAGACGGGCACATGGTCGACCGTGCCTTTGGCCTGTTCTTCATCCGCGATCAGGACATTCTTGCGATCCAGATAAAAGACCCGGAACTGTTCGATTTCGCGATGTGCCATAGTTGTGTGGCAGTAATCCAGCAACGCGTCCCAACCCGAAATCACATGGCTCTGCATGACACGTGCGCGGGCCATACGATGCGCACAGGCTTCGAGGATTTTCAAATCCGTGATCACAGAGTCACCAACGCCCTTGATCTGGCGCAGCCTTTCTTGCGGCGCGGTCAGCACACGGTTGAAATCACCAAAGCTGTCCATCAGGGTGCGCGCCAGCGGTTTGACATCCTGTCGCGGAATCGAGCGGAACAGCACCAGTTCCAGCAATTCATAATCCGGCATCGCCGCCGAACCGCCGGCCATGAACCTGTCGCGTAGCCGTTTGCGGTGATCTTTGATGTAGGATGGCAACCGGCCCGCGGGCAACGGGTCCACCGGGGCTTCGTCACTTTCAAACAGCATCGGGGCTTCGGCAAATGCATCCTGTGTCATTCCAGCAATCTGACGCAATTCGGTTTCTGATTGGTTAACGCGTCTCGCCTGCCATACGCGCCGTTGCGCGGCGCACAATCAGGTGCAGCAGGACCGAAAACACACCCAGCGTCAGCATCGCGGCAAACATCAGATCGGTCTTGGCGCGGCCATTGGCCAGCAACATCAGATTGCCCAATCCGCCGGACGACCCGCCAACCCATTCGCCGATCACAGCTCCGATCGGCGCATAGACGGCCGCCAGCCGCATGCCCGATGCCAGCGATGGCCAGGCGGCGGGAATACGGATGTACCACAGAACGGACCACCGGCCCGCCTGCATGGTACGGGCAAGATCCAGATATCCTTGCGGCGTTCTGATCAACCCGTCGAAAAAGGATGATGTGACCGGGAAATAGATGATCAGCATCGCCATCGCCACCTTGGACCAAAGATCGAACCCCAGCCACAAGGTCAACAGCGGAGCCAGCGCAAATACCGGCAGGGCCTGTGTGAACACCAGCAAAGGCTGTACCAGCACGCGCGCCGCGCGCGAACTGGCCAGCGACAAAGCAGTGATGACACCCAAAGTGACACCAAACACAAACCCAACCAGCACTTCAACAGCGGTCACCCAGGTGTTCTTTGCAATGATCCACCTGTTGTCCCACCAGGTTTCCGCCACCACGGCCGGTCCGGGCAGAATGAATTTGGGCAGGCCGGTCAGCGTAACAACGGTCTGCCAGACCGCCAGCGCGAACACGGTCGCAGCAAGGGCGGACAGCGCCTTCATGGCACCGCCTCGCGCAGCAGTCGCAACAAGGCACCCTGCGTTTCCAGCGTTTCAAGATCGTCCACATTCCGCGGCGCAGGCGCATGCGGCGGATTGCACGGTGTCAGCCCCTGGGGTGTCATCACGGCAATCATCTGGCCAAGGCGCGCCGCCTCTCCCGGATCGTGGGTCACCAGCAGGACGGTTCTGCCCTGCAGGGTCTCAGCGGCCAGATCCTGCATATCGGCGCGCGTACGGGCATCAAGCGCCGAAAACGGCTCGTCCAGCAGCACGATGGGTCGATCTTCCATCAAGGTGCGCGCCAGTGCCACCCGCTGACGCTGCCCCCCCGACAGTTCGGATGGCTTCTTTTTCATATGGTCCTGCAACCGCACGCGCTGAATCAAGCGGTCGCGCCGGTCCGGATCGACCGCCGCTCCCCGCAAGCGTGCGCCCAGTGAAACGTTCTGTGCAACGGTCGCCCAGGGCAACAGCAGATCGTTCTGCGCCATATAGGCCACGCGGTCCTGTACCGGCTGCCCATCACTGGCGGTGATCCGGCCGTTAAACACGGCGCCCGTGTCCAGCCCGGCGATCAGGCGCAGAATAGTTGTTTTGCCTACACCCGAACCGCCCAGCAGACACGTCCACTGCCCGGACCCCAAGGTCAGGGTCAACGGTGCGAACAGTGTTGCGCCGTCGATTGTGGCCGTGCCGCTGATAACAAGATCGGGCGCAAGGGTCACGGAGACAGACCCATCTGCCAGAAATTGACCTCGAGCTCGGTCGCTGTCCGGAAGGTCTGGCACAGACGGTCCCAGCGCGGGGCGGCCTCGAAATCCGCACCAATGCGCCGAGTTAGAGCCTGATCAAGCAGGGCACCAACCGCCTTGCACGCGCTTTGATAGTCATCGCCGGCGTAGGTGTTGATCCAGTCGCGATAGGTGCCGGACGTCGCCTCGGATGCAAGCCGCGTGCCAATTTCACCATAGCCCATCACACACGGCGCCAGCGCGACCAGCAGGTCAAGCAGATCTCCGCTGTAACCCGCTTCTAGCACAAAGCGAGTATATGCCAGATTTTCCGCGCGCTCAGGGGTGGCAAACAAAGCTTCCTGCGAAATACCGGCGGCTTCGCAAATACTTATATGCAGCTGCATTTCCTCGGCCACCAAGGCGTTCACGGTTCCTACTGCAGTCAGCATTTCGGCGTGGGTTTCCGATTTGACCACCGCCAGCGCCCAGGCCCGCGAGAAGTGAATCAGGAATACGTAATCCTGACGCAGGTAATGCAGGAACGCCTGCCGCGGCAGGCTTCCATCCTTCATCCCTTCGACAAACGCGTGGCGCGTGTAATCGCGCCACGGCCTGTCGGCCGCATCCCGCATCAGGGCAAAGGCTGTGCCATACGTGCTCATTGCGCGGTTACATCGATGCTGATGTCGCTGACAGGATTGATGCTGTCGATCATGCCGCTGTCTTTCAGAAACGTTTCAAACCGTGCATAACGTCCGACATCAAAGCCAGCCGGGCGCAAGGCAAACCGCGGCAAGGTGTCAACCCAGGCCCGGGCGTTCAGTTCATCCTGCAATTCGGGCGACGTGCCAGCGAAGATTTCCCAGCTCGCTTTGGGATTGTTGACAATGTACTGCGTTGCTTTTTCGGTCGCCGCCAAAAAGCGGGCGATCTTGTCCGTGTCCATGGTTTCGGGATTGGCAACGTAAATCAGCTCGTCATAAGGTGGCACGCCTTCTTCCTCGATGTAAAAACAGGTACCTGGCTCGCCTTCGATATCCATCTGGTTCAGTTCAAAATTCCGATACGCCCCGATCACCGCATCAACCTGTCCGGTCATCAGAGAAGGTGACAGGGAAAAATTGACGTTGATCAGTTCCACGTCATCCAGCTTGACATCATACTGGCCCAAAACAGCGCTCAGAACCGCCTCTTCCACGCCAGCAACAGAATAGCCGATCTTTTTGCCTTTCAGGTCGGCAGGCGATTTGATGGGACCGTCTTTCAGCACCAGCAGACAGTTCAGCGGCGTCGCGACCAGAGTGCCGACACGTTTCAACGGCAGACCTTCATGAATTTGCAGATGCAATTGCGGCTGATACGACACAGCCAGATCGGCCTGACCGGCAGCCACCAGCCGGGGTGGGGCCGAGGGATCAGCCGGCGGTATGATTTCAACCTGCAAGCCCTGATCCGCGAAATAGCCGTTTTCCTGCGCCACGATGATGGGACCATGATCAGGATTGATGAACCAATCCAGCAGAATGGTCATCTGGTCTTCGGCCCAGGCCGGCGCAGCAGCGATCAGGGCTATGGCGGTGATCAGTTTCTTCATGTCTCGCAGTTCCTTTTCCTTCACGAGGTTGAGGCCGCGACAAGAACAATCTCGCCGGGCCAATCTGGTGTAACCTGTTCGGCTGCACGCCACGCGCGCAAGCCGGTGGCACAACACAGTGCCAGCCTTTTTCGTTTGTTAGGCTCTGATTTCAGCGTATCCAGGGACACCCGGCGAGCCAGCGGATGCGCAGGCGTAGGGGCCTCGGTTGGATCGCGCAACTCGACGATAACATCCTGCGCGCTCAACATGCTGGCCGCCACAAAAGGGAAATGGCCTGCCGGTTCAGGCGCGGCGTCAAAGCGAAATCCGCTGGTCCGCAGCGTTCGTGCGTCCAGCCGGACAACATACCCCAGCGGAGAAGGGGCAACCCCAAGGATCAAATTCAGCGCCATCTGCGCCTGCATCGCACCCATGATCGCGACCATGGGGCCCAGCACTCCGGCGGTTGCGCAACTGGCGCCACTGTCCGGCGCGTCCGGGAAAACGGCGCGCAACGAAGGCATGCCCCCGCAGAACCCGCCGACATATCCGGACAAACCCAGTACAGATGCGCTGATCAGCGGTTTGCCCAACTTAAAACAGGTGTCCGACAGCGTATAACTGGCTGCATAGCTGTCCGCGCAATCCAGAACTACATCGGCACCAGAAACAAAACCGTCTGCATTTGCGCTTGTTAGAGCCGTGTTTTCGGCGGTAACCGATACACCGCCATTCAGCGCGCGGCAACGTGCGGCTGCAGTTTCGGCTTTTGGTTGTCCACAATCTTTCTCGGTAAACAAGGTTTGACGATGCAGGTTGGACAGGGAGATTACATCCCGGTCCAGCACTGTCAGGTGGCCAACGCCTGCCCCTGTCAACAAGGGCAGCGCCGGGGCCGCCAGCCCACCAGCCCCGACCACCAGAATACGTGCATCCGTCAGACTGGCCTGACCATCGGTACCGACCTCGGGCAGAATCATCTGTCGGGCATAGCGGTTCATCGCGTGACCTCGATCCAGGCGCGAACGCGGGCTTCGGGGTCGGCGTTCAAGGTTATATCGGTCACGACGGACACGATATCCGCGCCAGCCTCAAGAACCCCCGGCGCGCGTTCGACGCTCATCCCGCCAATGCCGACCAGGGGGATGTTCCCCACACGCCCTTTCCACTCTGTCACCCGGGGCAGGCCTTGCTGTTCCCATTTCATCTTTTTCAGGATCGTTGGATAGACCGGACCCAGCGCGACATAATCAGGGTCCATGGCCAGAACCCGCTCCAACTCATCATCGTCATGGGTTGAAACACCCAGCTTTAGTCCCGCCTGGCGAATGGCTTTCAGATCAGCCTCGTCCAGATCCTCCTGTCCCAGATGTATCCAGTCGCAACCCGCCTCGATCGCCGCTTGCCAATAGTCATTGACCACCAGCACCGCACCATGATGGCGACACAGATCGAGCGATTGCGCGATTTGATCGCGCACAACCGAACCGGGCTGATCCTTGATCCGCAGCTGCACCAGCTTCACTCCCAACGGCAGCATTCGGCGCAACCAGTCCGAATGATCAAAGATTGGATAAAATCGGTCCAGGGTCATGATAGAAACGCCTTTCCAATCACCGGGGTCGAAGGTTCGGCCATATCGCGCGGTTCAATCGGGTCCGCCTGACAGGCCAGACAGCCCGCCTGAACCGCCAGAGCCATTGCGCGCGCCATTTGTGCAGGCTCACCTGCCCTGGCCACAGCGGTGTTCAGCAATACGGCGTCATAGCCCAGTTCCATCGCATGTGCCGCATGGCTGGGCAGCCCGATGCCTGCATCGATGACCAGCGGTACGTCGGGAAACTCAGCCCGCAGCGCCCGCAGCGCATATTCGTTGTTCAGTCCACGGCCTGACCCGATGGGCGCACCCCAGGGCATCAGAACCTCGCACCCGGCTGCCAGCAGCCGCTCTCCAACGATCAGATCGTCGGTTGTGTACGGAAAAACCTCAAACCCGTCTTCGGTCAGAATGCGGGCGGCCTCGACCAGCTGGAAAACGTCCGGCTGCAGGCTGTCCGTATGGCCGATGAGTTCCAGCTTGATCCAGCTTGTGTCAAAAACCTCGCGCGCCATATGCGCCGTTGTCACGGCCTCTTTTACGGTGTGACATCCGGCGGTGTTTGGCAGTATCCGCACGCCCAGATCGCGTATCATCTGCCAGAATGTCTGCCCACCCCCGGATTCGCGGCGCAACGACACTGTGGCCACACCCGCGCCGCTGTCGCGGAACGCCTGTTCAAGGATCGCCGGGCTGGGATACTGGGCTGTACCCAGCATCAGAGGATTGGAAAGCCGTGTTCCATAAAACGCTTTCATGCTTATCCCCCCTGCATCGGGGCCAGAACCTCAACCCGGTCACCGTCTTGCAGCATGTGGGTAATGCGCATGCTTGATGGCACAAATTCCTCGTTCACCGCTGTTGCGACGCGACCGGTAAACCCGCATTCGGTCAACAGGTCCGACAGTGTTTTGGCGCACAGCTCGCGCGTCTCGCCGTTAATTACGATCTTCATCAACCATCTCCGAATGCGTGTTGGCCAGCGCCAGATCAGCGACACCTTGCGCCAACGCAGGTGCCAGCAAATACCCGTGACGATACAAGCCGTTGGCGTAAATCACGCCATCCAGCCGACGGATACGCGGCATGTTATCGGGAAAAGCGGGGCGCAGGTCGACACCGATCTCAAGAACCTCTGCCTCGCCAAATGCCGGGTTCAGGGCATAGGCTGCGCTTAGCAGTTCCAGCATGGATCGCGCGGTAATCCGGCTGCTGTCTTCTGTTTCAATCATGGTGGCACCCAACATATATATACCATTGCCGCGCGGTACGATGTACAGCGGCATGCGTGGATGCAACAGACGCACCGGGCGGGTCAGGGACACATCCGGGCAACGGATCACCAGCATCTCGCCTTTCACGCCCCGCAGATCCGGCATCACGTCGCGCGCATTCAGGCCCCTGCAATCCACCACGTTGTCCAAATTTACCGGGGCCGGGACCGGGTGGAATTCGACACCATTGCGTTGCAAATCCTCTCGCAGGTCCTGCAATGCGATACGCGGGTCAAGATGGGCTTCGGCATCAAAGAACAAGGCTTTGCTGAAACCGTGCAAATCTGGCTCTAATAAGGCAATATCGTGCTGCGACACTTCGGAAAACGCCGTGGTGCGGCGCGCAAAGCGACGCAGGTCCGGCAGATCGCGGGCATTGGCCACAACCAGAGTTCCGCGCCGACTGACACAGGTGCGCGCGGTCCACCAGTCCAGGGCAACCTGACCCAGGCGCAGAACCGGTTCCTCGGCGTTTTCAAATTCGCACCACGGGGCCAGCATACCACCAGCCCACCATGAACAGGAATGCGGCCCCGGCGCACCTCCCGGATCGAAAACCTGAACCTTCGCGCCACGGGCAACAAGTTCGCTGGCGACCGCCAATCCCGCCACTCCGGACCCTATGACAGACCAGATCGTCAAGACGGCCACATCCTGTGGAAATGGTGCACGGGTCCATGTCCAGAACCAATGTTCAGATCATCGGCGCGCACAATCGCCTCTTGCAGATAGCTATGCGCCTGGGCAACGGCCTCGGTCAAAGGTAAGCCTTTGGCCAAACCTGCGGTGACCGACGACGACAGAGTGCAGCCCGTACCATGTGTGTTTCCTGTATCAATCCTTGGAGTCTGAAATTCGGCCTCCAGCCTAGTTGGGCTGACCAGAAGGTCGTGGCAGATGTCGCCAGTGCCATGCCCGCCCTTCATCAGCACCGCACCAGCACCCATCCCACAAAGCGCACGACCCTGCTCAATCATCTGCGCCGGCGTGGTGGCAGGGTCTGCGTCCAACAAACAGCCCGCTTCAGGCAGGTTGGGCGTCAGCAGAGTGGCCCGCGGCAACAGGACATCACGCAGTGTCTGGATCGCCTCGCTGGCGAGCAAGGCGTCTCCTGATTTTGCAATCATGACAGGGTCCAGAACAACAGGGCCGTCGAATGCGGACAAATGTTCTTGCACAGTTTCAATAATCTGCGGCGTGGCCAACATTCCGATCTTGATGGCCTTGACATCCAGATCGCTCAGAACAGCATCGATCTGCGCCGCGATCACCTCGACCGGTATTCCATGCACAGCAGTCACAGCTTTTGTGTTCTGGGCGGTAACCGCCGTGATCACGCTGGCGCCATAAACGCCCAGCGCGGACATGGCCTTTAGATCGGCCTGGATCCCTGCGCCGCCGCCGCTGTCGGATCCCGCAATCGTCAAGGCAATGGATGCCATGTTGCCACTCCATTTCTACGGGGCAACACAAGAGGGGAAAACGTCTGCTTTTGTTAGACCGTTCCCTCCGCCGGTATTGCCCGGATCAGGTTCGATGGGTTAGCGCAAGCTTCTCAGCCCCTGATTGAGGCACCCCAACGGTTGCGGCGGACAATCTCAGGACAAGGCGCCAAAATCAAGCGTGAATTTCAGGGAACAGCAGGTTGCTCGTCATACGGCAGTGACCGTACAATGAC
>JBCCIK010000065.1:0-18410 GCA_039028255.1 Pseudomonadota bacterium
AAGGCCCGCCAACCCATCTTGATATACAGCAAATCGGAGGGATGACCTTGAAGACAATCGCTTTTCTGGCCGCAATGATGGCGGTAACACTGGCAGGAACGGCGTCTGCGGAAGATCGCCGTGTTTCTGTCAATGCAACCGGAACCGTGCAGGTTGCACCCGATATGGCAACAATCACCCTGGGTGTTACAAATGAAAATACCGAAGCGTCAGCCGCGATGCAGGCGACCTCTGATGCCGTGTCGCAGGTGCTGGCCCGGCTGAACGAGATGGGTGTTGAGGATCGCGATGTGCAGACCCGGGACGTGTCTTTGTCGCCGGTCTGGTCCGACCGCAATCTGCAAAGCGGGCAAAAGGCCGAGATCACCGGTTTTGTTGCGTCCAACCGCGTTTTCGTGCGGGTGCGCGATCTGGCGCAACTGGGGCAAATTCTGGATGCGGTCATTCAGGATGGAGCCAACGATTTCGGCGGTCTCAACTTTGGAATACAAGACCCTGAACCCGTCGAGGCACAGGCCCGTGCCAAGGCCGTGGAAGATGCACAGGCCAAAGCGGATCAACTTGCGCAAGCAGCCGGCATAACGCTTGGCCCGGTGCAATCGATCGTCGAGCAATCCGGTAGTGTGCGACCGATGGCAGAGATGCGGGCAATAAACATGTCGGATGCAAGTGCGGTGCCCGTTGCGGGGGGCGAGATATCCGTGTCCGTCAACGTTTCGATGGAATTTGCAATTTCGGAATAGGACCAGGCCGCACCGGGTACCTGCACACGATCTGTAGGGCAGGCAGCGCCGGTCTGGTCCGATGTGGCATTGGCATACGCCCGGTACAACCCGGGCGCAGCCTGTTTTTGTCTGACTTCACGACTGGCCAGCATTGACACAGCATTGACCTGCGCCACGGGCAAGTTGAAACAATCCATCCTGAAGCGGCGCGTCGCTCTGTCGATCCGCATCGTTGATGTGGTGGCGCATTGGGATCAGGCGCTGGCTTTGCTGAGAGCCTGATCCAGATCCGCAATCAGATCGTTGACATCCTCAATCCCGATCGAGACGCGCACAACGTTCGGACCCGCGCCTGCGGCTTCCTGCTGTTCGGGCGTCAGTTGGCGGTGTGTGGTCGACGCAGAGTGGATAATCAGCGATCTGGCGTCACCCAGATTGGCAACATGGCTGAAGATTTCCAGCGCATTTACCAGTTTGATACATGCATCGTATCCGCCCTTGACCGCAAAGGTGAACAACGCTCCGGCCCCACGCGTGTACTGGGCCTGGACCCGGTCGTGATAGGGTGACGACGGCAGCCCGGCATAAGTGACATATTCGACCCGGTCGTCAGCTTCCAGCCACGCCGCGATCTTCTGTGCGTTCTCGACGTGGCGCTCCATCCGAAGCGACAGTGTTTCAATGCCCATCAGCGTGTAATGCGCCGCCTGTGGGTTCATGGTCATGCCCAGATCGCGCAGACCGATGGCAATACCGTGGAAGGTAAAGGCCAGAGGTCCGAAGGTCTCGTGGAATTTGAGCCCGTGATACGCAGGCTCTGGTTCACTGAGTGACGGGAATTTGTCATTTGCTGACCAGTCGAACTTGCCCGAATCCACGATGCAGCCGCCGGTGACGGTTCCATTGCCGGTCAAGTACTTGGTGGTCGAATGCACCACCAGAGTTGCCCCATGTTCGATGGGGCGGCACAGGTAAGGTGTGGCCGAGGTGTTATCGACAATCAGCGGTATTCCCTTTTCGTCCGCCACGTCTGCCAGCGAGCGTATATCGGTCACATAGCCGCCCGGATTGGCGATGGACTCGCAGAACACTGCGCGCGTGTTCTCGTCGATGGCGGCCCTGACGGCATCCAGATCGTCGGTGTCGACGAATTTGGCGGACCAGCCAAAGCGTTTGATCGTCTGGCTGAACTGCGTGACCGTTCCACCGTACAGACGGGTCGAGGCCACGACATTGCACCCCGGACCCATTAGCGGGAACAGCGCCATGATCTGTGCCGCGTGCCCGGATGAGCAGCATACCGCGCCAACGCCGCCTTCCAGCGTCGCAACACGTTCCTGCAACACCGCAACGGTCGGGTTGGTCAGGCGAGAGTAGATAAAGCCCACTTCCTGAAGGTTGAACAGCGCAGCGGCATGATCGGCATCGCGAAAGACATAAGCGGTTGTCTGGTAAATCGGTGTCTGCCGTGAACCGGTGGCCGGATCCGGACGTGCACCGGCATGTATTTGCAGTGTATCGAAACCATAGGTTGGGCCGTCAGACATTATAAATCTCCTGTTGGAATGCATCTGAGGGACTGTCTAGGCGATTGCCACACAAGGTACAACGATCCTGTCAGCGCAGCCAAAGCCCCTTGTTTTTGATCGCTTTGCGAATGGCTTGTTCGCGCCCCGGCAGGTTGTCCCGATCAAACATATCGCGGATTTTCCTGCCTTTGCCCTGGATCACCAGTTTTTTCAGCGGATCATAGTTTTTGAGAACTTTTTTGACCTTGTTTGGTGTTGCCACGGCCTCTAGCACGTCGATGACATGATCGCTTTCACGCGCGTACATCAGCGGGAAAAGGCGATAGTGGCAACTGACCGAACCATCCAGCAGGCCGTCCGGCAGAACGTCACGCCCGCCGCCAAACGAATGAATGACCAAAGGCAAGGCCGCCTGATCCAGCCAGGGATCCAGATTCTGTCCGACAAGCGCGGGGATATTGTCATCCCGGATACGGCGCGCATAGTCCAGATATCGGGCACCAAACTGCCGGGGGCATTTGTAATAAAAGTACCCGGCGTTGAAATACAGATATCGCCGCCAATGGTTCATCGGCTGGCTGGCATCGACAGAGCTGGCAAAATCCAGATCGAAATGCTGATACAGCGCGTGCCAAATCCCGTCAAAGTTGGGACCGTACAGGGTGGGTCTTGGCCATGTTCCCTCAACTTTGTTTGAGGCACCCGGCCGGTCGAAATCAAATGGAACTGCGCCCAGTTCACCGGTAATCAGCGTATCGGTGTCGAAAAAGACAAATGGCTCGTCCTCGGGCATGGCTGACAAACATTCGATCTTGTTGCCATGCGGATAGCTTTCACCAAAGACATGCGAGTCGAAAGGCAGAATTTCCGCGTCAAGCTGCGCAAGCGCGGTTAGCACTTCGGGGGTGTCGATGGCGGGATTGCGGCTCCATCGCGGGCCGGCATTTGGGGTGGCGACAAACAATTTGCCGCCAAAGTCAGGAGATGAATGGCGCAACGAGGCGGCAAACAGAACCGCCTCGTACTGAAGACGGTTGTTCTGGCCGACAACGACAACGTTGAAATTCTGCGATGATGCCCGCATGCGCGCCCGTTCCGTTATGCGCATTTTTTGTTGCGCAGTTTGCCCGGGATTACAGCACCCGACCTGATGCGTCAAAAGCCGGATGGCGTTGAGATCCCCAATTATTCATCAATTTCTGGGCATTGTGATCGAAGAAATGCAACTAAATTGGTCAAAATCGCATGTTGCAGCCCTTTTTCAGCGAAAATACGGATTTTTTTGGACGTCGGATAAATTTTACCAATTGATAAAAAATATAAATGTGGCAATCTGACCGTGCAACATATCTACAGGGAGTAGAGCGATGGCACAGGGCCAGATGGCACCCGGTATCGTCTCCGGGCGGCTTTCCAGCGATGAGCTGACCTCGAATTTCACTGATCTGCATCCGCCCCTGGCACCGCACGAGGCTGCGGTTGCCGCGGACAGATGTTATTTCTGCTATGACGCGCCGTGTGTGACCGCGTGTCCGACGGATATCGATATCCCGCTGTTCATTCGCCAGATTCAGGCAGGACAGCCCCAATCGGCGGGCCGAACGATTCTGGAACAGAACATTCTGGGCGGCATGTGCGCCCGTGTCTGTCCAACCGAAACGCTGTGCGAAGAGGCCTGTGTGCGCGAAGCCGCCGAAGGAAAGCCCGTTGAAATCGGGCGTCTGCAACGTTTTGCAACTGATGATGTCATGGCCTCTGGTGCGCATCCGTTTGATCGCGCCGCCTCTACAGGGAAAACTGTCGCCGTTGTTGGGGCAGGGCCAGCGGGCCTTGCCTGTGCGCACAGGTTGGCGATGCTGGGTCACGAGGTGGTCATTCACGAAGGCAAACCCAAGCCCGGCGGTCTGAATGAATACGGCATTGCCGCCTATAAATCGACAAATGATTTTGCGCAGGCCGAAGTGGACTGGTTACTGCGGATTGGCGGCATCGTGATCGAGACGGGGTCCATGCTGGGGCAGACGATTTCTCTGGATGGTTTGCGGGAAAACTACGACGCCGTGTTCCTGTCCATCGGTCTTGCCGGGGTCAACGCCCTGCGCGCGCAGGGTATCGACACGCAGGGCGTGCGGCCCGCGGTCGACTTTATAGCGGACGTGCGGCAGGCGTTGGATTTGGCGCACTTGCCCGTTGGTCGGAACGTTGTTGTCATTGGCGGCGGCATGACTGCGGTCGATGCGGCTGTAAAGTCCAAGCTGCTGGGCGCAGAACAGGTTACAATCGCATATCGCCGGGATCGCGACGCCATGGGTGCCAGCCGGTATGAACAGGATCTTGCCGCATCGCATGGGGTCCGGATCATGACCAACGTGCAGCCAGTGCGTGTTCATGGCACTGGCGTCGCAGAAGAAATCGAACTGGAATACACCACCACCGAGGAAGGGCGGCTGACAGGTACGGGCGAAGTGGTGCGTCTGCCCGCCGATCAGATCCTGAAAGCCATCGGCCAGACCTTGGAGGGCGCGCCGGACGGTCTGGACCTTGATGGCAGCAAGATCCGTGTCAGCCAGACGGGGCGCACCTCGTTGACCGGAGTGTGGGCAGGCGGAGATTGCGCCTTGGGTGGCGAAGATCTGACCGTAACCGCCGTTGCCGAAGGGCGGGATGCAGCGATGGACATACACGCAAGCCTCGTTTCGTGATGTGTCGCGTTAAAGTGGAGATTTGTAATCCAAATGCACTGAGGTGACGTTATGTCCCGGATCGAAGACGAAGTTACCAGACACTACACCACGGGTGCCCTGACCGAACGGGTGCGGGCTGCTTTGACGGCCAGCGGTGTCGATCCGGATGCCGCCACAGTGGCCGACCTGAAGGCCGGGGACGAGTTTCATACCGGCGGGGTTCTGGCCACCGACAACCTGTTTGACCAGCTTGCGCCCACCCGTGCCACGCGGGTTCTGGATGTTGGCTGTGGCATAGGGGGCACGTCGCGTTACATCGTGGATCGCTATGGCTCGACCGTAACCGGCATTGATCTGACGCCCGAGTTTGTTGAAACGGCAACGGCGCTGAGCGGGATCGTCGGGCATTCTGACCAAGCGACTTTTCTGGTGGGCAGCGCGCTGGACATGCCTGTGCCGGATGCAGGGTTCGACCTTGCGGTGATGTTGCATGTCGGCATGAACATAAAAGACAAGGCCGGGTTGTTTGGCGAAGTAGCGCGCACGCTGGCCTCGGGCGGAACATTTGCGGTGTTTGACGTTATGGGCGGCGCTGTGGCAGAGCCACTGGTCTTTCCTTTACCGTGGTCCACGGTTGCCGAAACATCCTTTGTAGATCCGCCTGACATCTACAAACAGGCAGCGGCCGCAGCCGGGCTGGACCTGATCGTTGAAACGGATCGCACGGATTTTGCGCTGGAGTTTTTCCAAGAGGTATTCGCCCGCCTTGCTGAAAGCGGTCCCCCGGCGCTGGGCATCCATCTGATGATGGGTGAAACGGCGCCCGAAAAATTCCAGAACTATGTGACAAACCTTAAAGCCGGTCGCATTCGCCCGACCGAGATGATTTTCAGGAAAACCGGCTGAGGAGCCGGAAAGGAGTACCCATGGCCGATCTGACAACTGATTTTCTGGGCATTTCCAGCCCCAATCCCTATTGGCTGGCCTCAGCGCCGCCGACCGACAAGGAATACAATGTGCGCCGCGCGTTCGAGGCGGGCTGGGGCGGCGTGGTCTGGAAAACGCTGGGGGTTGCGGGACCTCCGGTTGTTAATGTGAATGGCCCAAGATACGGGGCGATTTACGGCGCTGACCGCCGCCTGCTGGGTCTGAACAATATTGAGCTGATCACGGACCGCCCGCTTGAGGTCAATCTGGAAGAAATGGCACGGGTCAAGTCCGACTACCCCGACCGCGCCCTGATCGCCTCGCTCATGGTCCCCTGCGAAGAGCAGGCATGGAAGACCATCCTGGCGCGTGTGGCCGAAACAGGGGCCGACGGTGTAGAACTGAATTTCGGATGCCCGCATGGTATGAGCGAGCGCGGCATGGGATCAGCTGTTGGACAAGTCCCTGAATATATCGAGATGGTCGCGCGCTGGTGCAAAAAACACTATGATCGACCGGTGATCGTGAAGCTGACGCCGAACATTACCGACATTCGAAAACCGGCGGTGGCGGCCTTGAACGGCGGTGCCGATGCGGTGTCGCTGATCAACACCATCAACTCGATAACCAGCGTCAATCTGGACACATTCAGCCCAGAACCTTCGATCGATGGCAAGGGCAGCCATGGCGGCTACTGCGGCCCTGCAGTCAAACCAATAGCCTTGTCCATGGTGTCTGAAATTGCCCGGGCCGAGGCGACGCGCGGATTGCCCATTTCGGGCATCGGCGGTGTCACCACTTGGCGCGACGCTGCCGAGTTCTTGGCACTGGGCTGCGGCACCGTGCAGGTCTGCACCGCAGCTATGACCTATGGGTTCAAGATTATCGATGAACTGACGGCCGGTCTGTCCGAGTGGATGGACACAAAGGGGTACAGCAACGTGTCGCAAGTCGTTGGCCGGGCAGTGCCGAACGTGACCGACTGGCAGTATCTGAACCTCAACTATGTGGCCAAGGCGCGTATCGATCAGGATCAGTGCATCAAATGTGGCCGTTGCTATGCCGCCTGTGAAGACACCAGCCATCAGGCGATCTCGATGTCGGATGATCGGACGTTCAAGGTTATCGACGCGGAATGCGTCGCCTGTAATCTGTGCGTTGACGTCTGCCCGGTCGAAGGGTGCATATCAATGGAACCGATGCAGGCCGGTCAGGTCGATCCGCGCACGGGCAATGTGGTTCAGGCAGAATATGCCAACTGGACCACGCATCCGAATAACCCAATGGCCAAGGCGGCCGAGTAGGGGATACCGGTATCCTGTTTCCTTCGGTTTGAGGGTATACTGGCACCATCGGACAGGGTCGAAGGGGTCACATCGAAGGAGAATGTCATGCCAGCGGGACCGCCGGGCCGGAGCAAAGGCGGCAACAAGGTCACAAAACTGGATCGGGACACGTCCAAAAAGACTGTCGCGCTGTCCAAAGCCAGACAGCGGGATGCCATGGCCGCCAGGAATTTTGTCAAACACCAGAAAATGGTGAAAAAGGACCTGGACAGTCTGATCAAACTTCGGCGGTCGATAGAGGACATGTTGAAGAAATTAAAAGAAGACCGTCAACTGGATCAGAGATTTCTGGGTCAGGTCACCAAGAAGGTCAAAGCGCTTCAGAACTTTGACAAATTCATAAAGACATCGGCGAACCAGCATATGGCGGGTGTGCATCAGCCCAAGATGTATACCGCTATTGTCAGGGATGCCGGCAAGGTGCCAAAAGTCAATACGGTCAAGACCATGGGCGATCTGACCATTATGCTTGCGCTGGTCATTGTCATTCTGAAACGTATCCTGGCGCTGAAACCGGCAAAGTAAGTTTCAGCGGCCCGGGGTCAACAACCGGGTGAAGACCTGATCCAGATAGCGGGCGGCTTCCGGATAGGGATCAGGTTCCCCATCCGCCAGCACCGCGCGGATCTGAACATCAAAATCTGCATAATGCTGCGTCAGCGACCAGATCGAAAAAATCAGATGGTACGGGTTCACCTCGGCTATCCGACCTGCGGCGGCCCAATGTCTGATCAACGCAGCCGTTTCATCCACCAGCGATTTGAGATCGGTGGACAGCACGGCGTGGATGTGCGGCGCTCCGCGAATGATCTCATTGGCAAACAGGCGGCTTTCACGCGGATAATCCCGGCTCATTTCCAGTTTCCGGCGGATATAACCCAAAAGCTCGTGCAACGGATCGCCGTCAGGATCTATTGCCCGCAGCGGATCAAGCCAGGTGTCCAGTAACCGCTCCAGCAGCGCGGCATAGATGGCGTCTTTGCTGCGATAATAATACAGCAGGTTCGGCTTGCTCAATCCGGCTGCCGCGGCGATCTGGTCCACGGTTGCACCACGAAAGCCATCGGTCGAAAATACGTTCAACGCAGCCTCTAGAATCGCAGCACGGTTCTTTTTCTGAATGCGGGTCGGGGCGCGGTCTTCGGGCATCTGTCCAACGTGTCTCTTTTTTCGCCAGGCGGGCGCTAAACATGCCGAAAAATCCGGCCGGGTCTCGCAATTTCTTGACTGATGTCGAACCCGTGATAGCGTGAGTTTGACCAGATGGTCAAATCAAGATACCAAAAGCGAGCCCAATCGCAAGCTACAGGGGGATGACTATGGCGGCTCCGGCGCAGAATCTCAGGATCAATGATGACCGACTTTGGGACAGCCTGATGGAGATGGCCAAAATCGGTCCCGGGATTGCAGGCGGAAACAACCGGCAGACACTGACCGATGAAGACGCCGAGGGG
This sequence comes from Pseudomonadota bacterium, assembly GCA_039028255.1. Taxonomy (GTDB): domain Bacteria; phylum Pseudomonadota; class Alphaproteobacteria; order Rhodobacterales; family Rhodobacteraceae; genus Ruegeria. Next base: position 8,666 of record JBCCIK010000065.1, read on the forward strand.
CGCGCCTTGTTTCAATCCTGGTGCGAACACGCCGGGTGCAGCATGGGGCTGGATCAGATGGGCAATATGTTTGCCCAACGGGACGGAACCGATCCAAACGCCCTGCCGGTCTATGTGGGATCACATCTGGACACGCAGCCAACCGGCGGCAAATATGACGGCGTTCTGGGTGTGCTGGGCGGTCTTGAGATCATCCGGACGCTGAACGATCTGGGTATAGAGACCAAACATCCCATAGTTGTCACCAACTGGACCAACGAGGAAGGTACGCGCTATGCGCCTGCGATGCTGGCGTCGGGCGTGTTTGCGGGGATGCACACGCAGGATTGGGCCTATGACCGCGAAGATGCCGACGGCCTGAAATTCGGTGATGAATTGCAGCGCATCGGATGGCGTGGCGCAGAAGAGGTCGGCGCCCGCAAGATGCATGCGTTTTTTGAACTGCACATCGAACAGGGTCCGATTCTGGAGGCTGAAGGCAAGGAGATCGGCGTTGTCACGCATGGTCAGGGGCTGAGCTGGACCCAGATCACAATCACTGGCAAGGATGCGCATACGGGTTCGACGCCAATGCCACTGCGCAGAAATGCTGGTCTGGCGATGGCACGGGTTTTAGAACAGGTCGACGAGATTGCGCTGTCGCATGCGCCGCATGCCGTTGGTGCTGCCGGTCATATCGACGTCTTTCCCAATTCGCGCAATGTGATACCCGGCAAGGCTGTGTTCACCGTCGATTTCCGCTCGCCCGATCTGGAGGTGATCAAGGACATGGAAACGCGCCTGCGCAGTGCGGCGCAGAGCATCGCGGACCAGATGGGCCTTGAAATCGAGTTTGAAAAGGTAGGCGGGTTTGATCCGGTGGAATTCGATGACGGCTGTGTAACGGCGGTGCGGGACGCTGCCGAGCGGTTGGGTTATTCGCACAGGGACATCATTTCGGGCGCAGGGCACGATGCGTGCTGGATCAATCGGGTGGCGCCGACCGCAATGGTCATGTGCCCGTGTGTGGATGGGTTAAGCCACAATGAGGCCGAAGAAATCACCAAGAGCTGGGCGGCTGCCGGGACAGATGTTCTGTTTCACGCCGTGGTGGCGACGGCCGAGATCGCAGAATAGGGGCTCTGCCCCCACCCAACCCCGCAAGGGGGTTGGGCTCCCCCGGGATGTTTTCGGCCAGATGAAGCAAGCGGCGCAGACCGCGAAGGGAGTTTAGAATGAGTACTGTCATCAAAAACGGAACCGTCGTAACCGCTGATTTGTCTTACAAGGCGGATGTGCTGATCGAAGAGGGTGTGATCACCGGCATCGGTCCTGCTTTGAGCGGCGACACTGAACTGGATGCAACGGGATGTTTTGTCATGCCCGGCGGTATTGATCCGCACACGCATCTGGAAATGCCGTTCATGGGCACGTATTCCAGCGACGATTTCGAAAGTGGAACCCGCGCGGCCCTGGCTGGCGGGACAACCATGGTGGTGGATTTTGCGTTGCCGAACCCCGGGGAAAGCCTGCTGGATGCGTTGAAACGCTGGGACAACAAATCCACGCGGGCCAATTGCGATTACTCGTTCCATATGGCCGTGACGTGGTGGGGCGAACAGGTCTTTGACGATTTGCAGACCGTTGTGGAACAGCGCGGCATCAACACGTTCAAGCATTTCATGGCCTACAAAGGCGCGTTGATGGTCAATGATGACGAGATGTTCGCCTCGTTCAAGCGTTTGGCCGAACTTGGGGGCGTCGCGATGGTCCACGCCGAAAACGGGGATGTGGTGGCCGAACTGAGCGCCAAGCTGCTGGGCGAAGGCAACACAGGCCCCGAGGCCCACGCCTATTCCCGCCCGCCTCAGGTGGAAGGTGAGGCGACCAACCGCGCCATTATGATCGCTGACATGGCTGGTGTTCCGCTATACGTGGTACACACATCCTGCGAAGAAGCACATGAGGCCATTCGGCGTGCCAAGATGCAGGGCAAACGGGTCTGGGGCGAACCTCTGATCCAGCATCTGACCTTGGATGAAAGCGAATACTTCCACCAGGACTGGGACCATGCGGCGCGGCGGGTGATGAGCCCGCCATTCCGCAACAAGCAACATCAGGACAGTTTGTGGAACGGTCTCCACTCGGGCACGTTGAGCGTTGTGGCAACGGATCATTGCGCCTTTACAACCGAGCAGAAGCGGTACGGGGTCGGGGATTTCACCAAGATACCCAACGGGACCGGCGGTTTGGAGGACCGGATGCCGATGCTGTGGACCTATGGGGTGAATACCGGGCGCCTGACGATGAACGAATTTGTGGCGGTCACTTCAACAAACATCGCCAAGATTATGAATTGCTATCCGAAAAAGGGTGCGATCCTGGTTGGCTCCGATGCTGATATCGTGGTCTGGGATCCTGAGAAATCCAAGACGATCAGCGCCGGGACACAGCAATCCTCGATCGATTATAACGTGTTCGAAGGCAAAGAGGTCAAAGGGCTTCCACGCTTTACTCTGACCCGCGGACAGGTGGCGGTGCATGATGGCGAAATCCGGACGCAGGAAGGCCACGGGGATTTTGTGGCACGTGAGCCGAACGGCCATGTGAACCGGGCATTGAGCACCTGGAAAGAGTTGACCGCCCCGCGACCGGTTGAGCGGACGGGTATACCGGCAACGGGGGTGTGACGCATGCGGTTCACAGCTGCGCAGATGTGATCTTTTCAAGGCGATAGAATGACGACGGAACGAAACAGCCGGCTGGTGGTCGAAGCAAGACAGCTGGACCTGACTTTTGAAACCAATGACGGGCCTGTGCATGCCCTCAGAGATGTGAACCTGACCATCGACAAGGGCGATTTTGTCAGTTTCATCGGCCCGTCCGGTTGTGGCAAGACCACGTTCTTGCGCTGCATCGCCTCGCTTGAATCGCCAACCGGCGGTGTGCTGAGTGTCAATGGCATGACGCCGGACGAAGCGCGGCGCAAGCGCGCCTATGGCTATGTTTTTCAGGCGGCAGGGCTGTATCCCTGGCGGACAATCGCTAAAAACATCAGGCTGCCGCTTGAGATCATGGGGTATTCCGCGCCGGAACAGGAAGAAAGGGTCAAGACTGTCCTGGATCTTGTTGATCTTGAAGGATTTGGTGGAAAGTTTCCCTGGCAGCTGTCAGGTGGCATGCAGCAGCGGGCCAGCATCGCCCGGGCGCTGGCCTTCGATGCTGAAATTCTGCTGATGGATGAACCCTTTGGCGCTCTGGATGAAATCGTGCGCGATCACCTGAATGAACAGCTTTTGGCGCTGTGGGCGCGAACGGAAAAGACCATAGGTTTTGTGACGCATTCGATCCCCGAGGCGGTGTATCTGAGTACGAAGATTGTGGTCATGAGCCCAAGACCCGGTCGGATTACCGATGTGATTGACAGTCCATTGCCCAGAGAGCGTCCTCTGGATATCCGAGATTCGCCGGAATTTATCGAGGTGGCACACCGCGTGCGCGAAGGGCTGCGTGCGGGTCTGGGGGACGCGTTGTGATGGCGGCAGGTGGTATCAGACGCGCGACCTTGGATGACGTCGCCGCCTGCGCAGGGATCATTTCAGCCTGGGTGGCGCAAACCCGCTGGATGCCCGAGGACCTGCCGGAAGACAGGTTGGCCGATCTGATACGCGATGCCTTTCCTGACCGTGAAATCTGGGTCGCGGGTGATCCTGTCGACTGCTACATGTCCGTCGATCCGATCGCACAAAAGGTCGGGGCGCTGTATTGCCGACGAACAGGGCAGGGTCTGGGCAAACAGTTTCTTGATCTTGCCAAGCAGGGCAGGGAGTTTCTTTGGCTGACAACCCATGTGCCGAACACGGCGGCGCAGCGTTTTTACACGCGCGAGGGGTTTGTCATCGCGGGGACCGAACCGCCGACGCCGCCCGAGACTTTGCCGGTCATTCGGATGGAGTGGCGGGCATGAAACAACTCTGCGCCGTTCTCACCGTTGTTCTTGTGATTGTTGCGCTTTGGTATGCTGCCTGCATCCCGATGAACATCAAGGGCGTCCTGACAGAGCAGGAGCGGGCCGGCGCCGAGGTCGAGCCGCCATCGGCCCGACAGCGGCGCGATATGGCGTCCGTTGGGCTTGTCCTCAACAACAGCTTTGCCGTGCCGGCCACCTGGGCGCAGGACAGGCCCCGGCTGCCTGCGCCTCATCAAGTGGCCGCTGAGCTATGGCAGACAACAGTACAAAAAAAAGTCACGTCCAAGCGGTCGCTGATCTATCACGCCTGGGTCACGCTGAGTGCGACATTGCTGGGATTTATGATCGGCACGGGCCTGGGCATACTGCTGGCGGTCGGAATTGTGCATAGCCGCGTCATGGATCTGTCGGTGATGCCGTGGGCTATTGTCAGCCAGACCGTCCCGATCATAGCTTTGGCACCGATGATCATCGTGGTGCTTTATTCGGTGGGTGTTCAGGGCATCATCCCAAAGGCTGTGATCTCGGCTTATCTAAGTTTCTTTCCCGTCGTTGTGGGGATGGTCAAGGGCCTGCGCAGCCCGGATGCGATGCAAATGGATTTGTTGCGCACATACAATGCCAGCTCGTCGCAGGCATTTTGGAAACTGCGTCTGCCGGCATCAATGCCGTATCTTTTTGCCTCGCTCAAGATTGGGGTTGCGGCGTCTCTGGTCGGGGCCATCGTTGGTGAATTACCGACCGGAGCGGTTGCCGGATTGGGCGCGCGTCTGCTGGCGGGCAGCTATTATGGACAAACGGTGCAAATCTGGTCTGCCTTGTTCGGGGCAGCCGTGCTGGCGGCTTGTCTGGTGGGCCTGCTGGGTCTGATCGAGCGGTCGGTTCTGAAACGAATGGGGATGCCGCGATGATGGCGGTTGTGGCGGCATTTGCGGTTTGGGTACTGGGCTGGTGGCTGAACAGCCGTCTGGCCAGCGGGCCATATGCCGGAACCCGCGCGGTGCGTTTTCTGGCGCCTTTGATCTTTGGACTGACCATTATCGGTATTTGGGAGTTGATCGTGCGCGGCCTTGAGGTGCCACTTGTAATCCTGCCTGCACCGTCGGTGATCTGGGACCGGTTCTGGGACAGTTTGCCCATCCTATGGGCGGATTTTGTGCAAACAATCATCAAGGGCGCGCTCAGCGGCTATGTCATTGGCTGCGGTGCTGCTGTCCTGGTCGCGGTTGCGGTGGATCGCTGGGATTTTTTGCGCTTGGGGTTGTTGCCGGTCGGCAATTTTGTTGCCGCCTTGCCGATTGTGGGAACCGCCCCCATTCTGGTCATGTGGTTCGGGTTCGACTGGCACTCGAAGGCCGCAGTAGTTGTGGTGATGGTGTTCTTTCCAATGCTGGTCAACACCGTTGCCGGTCTGCGCGAGGCGACGGCCATGCAGCGTGACCTGATGGAAACCTACGCGGCAACCTACTGGCAGGGGTTTTTCAAGCTGCGGTTGCCTGCTGCGATGCCTTTCATTTTCAATGGCTTGAAGATTTCCACCACGCTGGCGCTGATCGGCGCTATTGTGGCCGAGTTCTTTGGCTCGCCCACGCTGGGCATGGGATTTCGCATCTCAACCAGTGTGGGGCAACTCTCGCTTGATATGGTGTGGGCCGAGATCGTCGTCGCCGCATTGGCGGGTACGGCATTTTACGGTCTTGTGGCCGGGATCGAAAAGGCGGTGACCTTCTGGCATCCGTCGCAACGGGGATAAGAAAACTCAACAGACCCCGAAAAGGGGCAAAAACAACTAGGAGATATGACGATGAAAAAGCTACTAAGCGGGGCGTTTGCGGCCTTTGGACTGGCAGCCAGCGCCGCATGGGCCGCAGATGAGGTCAGATTGCAGTTGCAATGGGTCACACAGGCGCAATTCGCGGGATATTACGTTGCACTGGATCAGGGCTTTTATGAAGAAGAGGGGCTGGACGTCACCATCCTGCCCGGAGGGCCCGATATCGCACCACCGCAGGTTCTGGCCGGTGGCGGCGCTGATGTAATGTTGAACTGGATGCCATCTGCGCTGGCCGCCCGGGAAAAGGGTCTTCCGGTTGTCAACATCGCGCAACCCTTCAAAAGCTCGGGGTTGATGCTGACGTGCTGGAAGGATTCGGGCATTGAAAAGCCCGAAGATTTCAAAGGCCGCACAATCGGCACCTGGTTTTTTGGCAACGAATACCCGCTTATGAGCTGGCTAAGCCAGCTGGGCATTCCAACAGACGGTTCCGATCAGGGCGTCACGATGCAAAAGATCGGTTTCAATGTTGATCCGCTGCTGCAGCGTCAGGCTGATTGCATCACAACCATGACGTATAACGAATACTGGCAGGTCATAGACTCGGGCGTGACCGAGGATGAAATCGTTACTTTTAAATACTCGGATCATGATGTGGCGACCCTTGAGGACGGTATGTATGTGCTTGAGGAAAACCTTGAGGACCCGGAATTCGTTGACAAAATGGTCCGGTTTGTTCGCGCCTCTATGAAAGGTTGGAAATGGGCTGAAGAACAACCCGACGAGGCCGCATTGATCGTTCTTGAATACGACGACACAGGTGCGCAGACCGAAAAGCACCAAAAACGCATGATGGGTGAAATCGCCAAACTGACCGCCGGTTCCAACGGCGCGTTGGACCCGGCCGATTTTGATCGCACCGTCAGCACCCTGCTTGCCGGAGGATCTGATCCGGTGATTACCAAGCAACCGGAAGGGGCCTGGACACATCAGATCACGGATGCTGCGTTGAACTGACCTGCAATGACCCGAAAAAAATGGCGCGGTCCCGTAGCGGGCCGCGTTTTTTGTTCAGGATGTCGGGTTCGCGCCTGCACTTGAGACCGCAAACGCCTAGTATTAGATTGAAAAAACGCGAATATCGTACCAATAGCTGGACAAATCGTAGAAAATGCAAGGATTTGCATCAGAAATCAGTTCCGCAATCGCTCTGATCCTTTTCGGGGATGCCGAGCTATGGTCGATTGTGCTGTTGTCGCTCAAAGTGTCGATCTTTGCGGTTCTGATTGCTGCGCTGATCGGCATGCCGTTGGGTGCGACACTGGCGGTTTCGCGGTTTCCGGGGCGGCGCATCCTGATTATTGTGATGAACGCGTTGATGGGTCTGCCGCCGGTTGTGATCGGCCTGCTGGTCTATCTGATGTTGTCGCGGTCGGGTCCGCTGGGTGTTCTGGAACTGTTGTACACCCCGGCGGCTATGATCATCGCGCAGGTCATTCTGGTCACACCCATTATTGCCGCGCTGACCCGGCAGGTGGTCGAGATGCTGGCCGAAGAGTATTCAGAACAACTGCGATCACTGGGTGTGTCCCGGTTGGCCTCGGTGCCGGTCTTGTTGTGGGATGCGCGTCTGGCCCTCATCACGGCCCTGCTGGCCGGATTTGGCCGCGCAATTGCCGAGGTAGGCGCGGTCATCATCGTGGGCGGCAACATCAATCATGTGACGCGGGTGATGACGACCACCATTGCGCTTGAGACGTCGAAGGGCAATCTGGCTTTGGCGCTGGCGCTGGGTGTCATCCTGATCGGCATTGCGGTGGCGGTCAATGCAACGGTCAGCGTGCTTAGCCTGCGGGCCGAGCAGGGGGGGATGCGCCATGCGTGATCTGGTTTTTGACAAGGACAAACACCTGAGTGCTCGCAACCTGACCATTTGCAGGGATGGCCAATGTCTTCTGGATGTGCCCCAATTGTCGCTGGACGGGCCTGGACCATCTGTAATCCTCGGGCCGAACGGCGCTGGTAAAAGCCTGTTGTTGCGGTGCCTGCACGGACTTCTAAGTCCGGATCGCGGGGTTGTTGAACAAGGCGGCGCAGCTTTGAATTCAGAGCACAAGGCGCGGCAGGCCATGGTGTTCCAAAGACCGGTCCTGCTGCGCCGGTCGGTTGCCGCCAATCTCGATTTCGTGCTGAAGCGTCGCGGATTGCAGCGGGCGATCCGAAAACAACGGATTGAAACCCTGCTGTTCGAGGCGGGGCTGACGGGGAAAGGGCGACAGCCTGCGCGATTGTTATCGGGTGGCGAGGCGCAGCGCCTTGCCATTCAACGCGCGCTGGCCAGCGATCCGGAAACGCTGTTTCTGGACGAACCGACCAGCGCGCTGGATCCGGCCGCCACGCAGATGATCGAACGGATGATACAACGTGCGGCAGCCCGAGGCGTCAGGATCGTGATGGTGACACATGACATTGGCCAGGCGCGGCGTCTGGCGTCTGACGTGGTGATGATGCAGGGTGGCCGGGTTGTGGAACATGGTTTGGCCAAAGAAGTCCTGAACCTGCCAAAAAGCGAAGCGTCGCGCCGGTATCTGGCCGGCGGGCTGGCGCTCTGAACAAAAACGGGCGGAGCATGCGATGATCCGGACATTTATTCCGGCACTGCTGGTGACATTGGGTCTGTCGGCCGGGGTTGTGTCGGCGGAAGAACCATTTGTCGTGGTGCAGTCCACAACATCGACTCAGAATTCCGGTCTGCTGGATTTCATTCTGCCCGGGTTTGAGGCTGAAACCGGCATTGACGTGCGTATCGTTGCTGTGGGCACCGGTCAGGCAATTCGCAACGCGATCAACGGGGATGGGGATGTTCTGCTGGTGCATTCCACACCGGACGAAGAACAGTTCGTGGCGGATGGCTGGGGGGTTCAGCGCGCGGATGTTATGTATAACGACTACGTTCTGGTTGGCCCCAGGGCGGACCCGGCCGGGGTGCGCGGCGCATCCGATATTCTGGCCGCGTTGCCGATGATCGAAGCAGCCCGTGCGCCGTTTGTGTCGCGCGGTGACGACAGCGGCACACATAAGGCCGAACTGGGTTTTTGGACAGCCGCAGGCTTTGATCCGATCGGTGCGTCCGGTACGTGGTATCTGGAAACCGGATCGGGTATGGGGGCGACCCTGAATGTGGCCAGCGGAATGGGCGCCTATACTCTGACAGATCGGGCGACATGGCTGTCCTTTGGCAACCGATCCGATCTGGAGGTTCTGTTAGAGGGCGACCCGCGCCTGTTCAATCAGTATGGCGTGATCCTGGTGAGCCCCGACAGACATCCCCGCGTGCGTGCCGCCGCAGGTCAACGGTTTATCGACTGGCTGACGGGGCCGGACGGGCAGGCGGCGATTGAATCCTATACACTGGATGGTCAGCAGGTGTTCTTTCCCAATGCAGGATGATCCGATCTGCAGTCGTTTGTGACGCTGCGGATAGGGTGTTAGCCGCTGGTGCCGTTGTAGTGGATGTGGCCTGAATGCGACAGATCGTAACCGCCGAATTCGCTGGCTCGATCCGCAAACTGATCCGATTTCAAAAAGCGTAACAACTTTTGCATGGGCGGTTCAAAATACGCACGACGCCAGATGGCAAGATCCAGCCTTTCCGTATGGGTCGGTACAAATCCCAGATTATACAGACCCGCCAGCGCACCCAATCCAAATCCAACGTCGGCCTTGGCCTCGTGCAGTGCAACGGCCAGGTCTTCTTCGGTGCGTGCGCAGGTTCCGGCGGTGTCCAGATCCGCGCGCGCAATGTTGTGACTGTGCAACTCCGCTTCGAACAGGCGCTGACTGGCGGCGCTGTTCTGACGCATGATCACACGGCGACCTGCAACATCGGCAAACCCGGAAATGTTGCGCGTACCGGGCGCCAGCAACAGTCCACGCTCGCGCCGGGCGATTTCGAACAGAACAACCGGCGCCTCACCCACTGCGCTGCGCAGAGCGGTTGTGTTAAAGCCGTTTTGTTCGTG
>JBCCIK010000066.1:0-18377 GCA_039028255.1 Pseudomonadota bacterium
CCGCCAATTCCTGGTCTTCCCGTTCTTCCTGTCCCGGCGGGGCGGCTTAGAACCCCTCTCCAAACTTGTCGTTCACAAGCGCCTCCAGAGCTTCTGCCAATGCCTCAGCATCCGGTCCGGACGTCTCGACGTCAATAGTTGTTCCGCGCGACGCTGCCAACATCAAAAGACCCATGATGCTATCGCCAGATGCAGAAAGTCCGTCTTTTGAAACTTCGGCGTTGGCGTCAAAGCCTTCCACCACCTCGACCAGTTTGGCTGAGGCGCGGGCGTGCAGGCCTTTTTCATTGATTATTTTCAAGGTTCGGTTGGTCATTAAAAGAAATCCGGTCTAGTCCAATGTCACATTTTGCGCATTGATATACTTGCGTCCAGCCTCCATTGCCTGCCGCACGGCGTCGGCAATTGGCAGGTGGCGGCTTTTAGCCAGTTTGATCAGCATTGGAAGGTTTGCACCGTACAGAATGCGCCGATCCTGCGGAGCACAGGCCCGAAGGCTGAGATTCGAGGGGCTGCCCCCGAACAGATCGGTCACCACCACCACACCGTCCCCGACGTCGACCTGATCGGCTGCGTTGGTGATTTCCGCCTGTTTTGCGTCGCGGTCATGGTCGGCTTCGATCGAAATTGCGACAATTCCGGGCTGTGGTCCCACCACATGCTGCATCGCGGCCAGATATTCTCTGGCCAACCCCCCATGCGCCACAATCACTATCCCGATCAATCTGACCTCACATTCAAAGATCGACGTTCCATTTCGCGATGCCTAATTGCCACCAGCTGCCCCTTGTCTGCAAGGGCTTTTGCAACAGCTTCCGCCATTGCCACTGAACGATGTTGCCCCCCTGTGCATCCGAACGCCACAGAAAGATGGGCTTTGCCCTCGGCCCGAAAGGCTGGCAGCAAAACATCCAAAAGATCGACAACCCGGTCAAAAAAAGCTGCATAATTTCTGTCTGACTGCACGTATTTCGCAACATCGGGATTACGGCCATCGGCGGCGCGCAATTCGGGGCGCCAGTATGGATTGGCCAGAAATCTGCAATCAAACACCATATCCAGCCCGCGCGGCAGGCCACGTTTGTAGGAAAACGACTCGACCGAGACCGCCAGGTGGCGGCCGCCTTGCGGGGCGAACCAACGTTCGACCTCTTCTCGCAACTGATGGATGTTCAGCGCGCTGGTATCAATCAACGTGTCGGCGATTTCGCGAATTGGCGCCAACAGTTCTTTCTCCTGCCGCACGCCGGTTTCCGGGCCCGCATCTTTGGCGACAGGGTGACGCCTGCGCGTTTCAGAGAACCTGCGCAACAGGACATCCGTGCTGCAATCCAGATACAAAACCGTCACATCGACCTGGGCCATGCGACCCAATTTGGCTGCCAGTTCTATAAATCCGATCGTCGAAAAATCGCGGTTTCTTGCATCAATGCCCAAGGCTATGGGGCGGTCGCTATCCGCCCCGTCCAAAAGACGTGTCAGCAACCCCATGGGCAGGTTGTCGATAGCTTCGAACCCCAAATCCTCAAGCACGTGAATCGCCGTCGACCGGCCAGCGCCCGATGGGCCTGTCACAAGAACGACGCTGCGTTGGCGTGTCAGTTGCTCGGCCATTGCGGGTCCAGGCATCCCATGGTTGCGATTTGGATCAATGCTTCTGGCAAACTTGGTACGTTGGCTCCGTGAAACAAGGGCAGACATTGCCCGAGAACCTGAATACTTGCCGGATCAGGCAGACGCGCGGGTTGTTCCCGGTCGAGGTCGACCACATAAGCCAGCGGCGCCGGACCGTAAGGTTCGGCCCGCAGCAGACCGATCTGGCGCGCCTCAATCACGCCGGACAGATGCGGAACGGCTGTTGCAATGACCTGGTCCTGATCTTGTTCCAGTACAACGCGATCATCCGCCACCAGCCCCGCCCCGAGGGACAGCATGCGCAAAGCCAAAGCGGATTTGCCGGATCCGGATGCGCCGATCACCAAAATCCCCTGATCTGCCACAGCCACACAACTGGCATGAACCCAGGCGCTGTCCTGATGCATCACAACTGACAGAACCCGCGTTCTCATGAGTTCAGACTGGAAGCCCCACAACAAAGCGCGCACCCAGCGGGTCCGACGTGATGTCCGCCTCGGTGGGACGAATGTTCTCAGCCCAGATCACGCCGCCATGCGCCTCGACAATCTGTTTCGAGATGGCCAGACCCAGACCAGAGTTGTTTCCGAAATGCTCGGCGGGGCGCTGCGAGTAGAAGCGTTTGAAAATCTTGGTGAGGGCCTGCTCGGGAATTCCGGGGCCCGTGTCTTCGACAACAACCAGAACACGGTTGTCGCGCTGACGGACCCAGACGCGAATGGCATCGCTTTCCTCGCAAAAGGAAACCGCATTTGTGATCAAGTTGACAAAGACCTGCGCCAGCCGCGCCTCAAGACCGTTGATTACAATCGGGTCGCGCGGCAGATCGGTGATGTAATCAATCCCCTTGGATCGTGCATCTTCGCCCAAAAACTGACCGATATTGGTCAGAAGATTGATCAGATCAAACGGTTGTTCTTCTTCTTTGACCAGTTCCGCATCCAGACGCGAGGCGTTCGAGATATCGCTGACCAGACGATCCAGCCGCCTGACATCATGCTCGATCACACCCAGCAGCTTTTCACGCTGGTCGTCTCGCTTGACCATACGCAACGTGCCCACGGCAGATTGCAGGCTGGCCAGCGGGTTTTTGATTTCGTGGGCTACATCGGCCGCAAACTGCTCGTTTGCGTCGATACGGTTGTACAGCGCCGTCACCATGCCGCGCAGTGCCAGGCTCAGACGTCCGATTTCATCCGGGCGCGCGCTTAGATCCGGGATGCGAATGCGGCCAGGATTGACACCCGCACCGCGGTCCTTACCCATTTCCGCCGCCGTCGCCAGATCGGCCAGCGGGTTCGCAATGGTCGAGGCAAGAACAAGGCTCAGCCCGATTGAAACCAGCAGGGCAACGACAAACATTTGCAGAATGCGCTCCTGCTCTCGGCGGGCCAGCGCATCAATTTCGCCCGCCGGGCCCGAGATCGCAACCGCGCCGGTTGGGATGCCTTCGTAGAGGATCGGCGCAGCAGCAACGATCACCGTTTCACCGGCATCGTCCTGCACCGCCTGCACCTGTTTTTCACCCAGCAGTGCATCGGGGATAATGGCCTGAACGCGCTGTGCCAGGGTCGGCGCCTCGTCCGAGGTGGACCAGTTCAAAACCCGCGACACACCGTTCCAGACCGCCATCAGCGCATCACTGATCACCGTGCTGCCGGTTTGGGTTTCAGCCTCGGACCGGATAAGCACCGGCAGATCGGACGCCGGCGAGGCGCCCCGTGTCCACCCGATTAAGGTACCGCCGGCGTCGTAGACGAAGACCTCGCCGCCTTCGGGCAGGCTCAGGCCCGCCAAGGTGTCCTTGACGTCCAGCGTCCCGGCGTTCTGCGATGCGCTTTGGCGCAATTGGGTTTCGAACACATTGCTGACCAACTGTGCATCACCGATTAGGTTGCGCGCCGTTTGCTGGACCTGCTCTTTACGGGAATCGTCCAAATACAGAAGCCCGGTCACCAGAATGACCAATGCAATCAGATTGAACGTTATGATCTTTCTGGCCAGAGGCGAACCGCGCAGAGAAAACAGGTTCCTGCGCGATCTTCTCTCGCGTATTTCGGCAGAGTCAGGGTCCTGCGGAATGACCCAGTCATCCCCAAGAACGACGTCCCCGTCGCGCAATTTGTTTGCGTGCTCAGTGTCGCGCACGGGACCAAGCTACCTCTTGTCAGCGGTCGTGCTTATTCTTCGTTGTATCTGTACCCGATTCCGTAAAGGGTTTCGATAGCTGAAAACTCAGAGTCGGCCGCCCGCATTTTCTTGCGCAGCCGTTTGATATGGCTGTCGATCGTGCGGTCATCCACATAAACCTGATCGTCATACGCAACATCCATCAACTGATCACGGCTTTTGACGAAACCCGGACGTTGTGCCAGTGCCTGCAGCAAAAGAAACTCGGTCACTGTCAGAGATACGTCTGCACCTTTCCAGCTGACCGCATGGCGAAGCGGGTCCATACGCAGGTCGCCCCGTTCCATCACTTTGGCATCGCCTGTGTTGGCGACAGCGACATCACCGGTCGTGGCCTCCTGCCGGCGCAGCAGCGCGCGGATACGTTCCACCAGCAAGCGCTGAGAGAAGGGTTTTTTGACATAATCATCCGCGCCCATGCGCAGGCCCAGAACCTCGTCGATTTCATCGTCTTTCGAGGTCAGGAAAATCACCGGCATCTGCGTTTTCTGACGCAGTCGCTGTAACAAATCCATGCCATCCATACGAGGCATCTTGATGTCCAGAACGGCCATATCGGGCAGTTTCTTGTTGAACGCATCCAACGCGGCCTGCCCGTCGTTATAAGTTTCAACCTCGAAACCTTCGGCCTCGAGCGTCATGGATACGGACGTCAGAATATTTCTATCGTCATCCACCAGTGCAATCTTTGACATCGGGTTCACCCCTATTCCTGCTCACTTACGCAATAATACGCTTTTTTGTAAGGTATTGTTGGCGGTTTTAAGGCGCCGAATCAATCCGTAACTGCGAATCGTGCCTTTGTTGCGGCAGCTATGCGGCAAAAATGCCTTGTACCCCGCAAAATACCGCCGTGTTTTCCAGCGGGTATTTTTTGGTGGCGCTAAACCTGTACTTGGTTGCGCTAACTACATCAAAGCCGCCTGTTCATGCCCCAAACGACCGTGATAAGACCCGCCTGTCCGCTGGAATGATCCGGCAATTTGCCCAAAAGCGCGCCTGGCCGCAAACCGCCATCGCGCCGCCACAGGAGAAGAAACACATGACATCTGGACGGGTTAACCCGCAATTCCGCCTCGAGGATCAGGGCATCGAGGGTCTGGGCAATGTCTATTACAACTTCATGGAGCCGGCGCTGATTGAGCAAGCGCTGAAACGCGGTGAAGGCACTCTTGGAATTGGCGGGGCCTTTCTTGTCGCCACGGGCAAGTTCACGGGCCGGTCGCCAAAAGACAAACACGTCGTCAAAACCGGCAGTGTGGCTGACAATATCTGGTGGGAAAACAACGCTGCTATGACCCCGGATGGCTTCGATACACTGCACACCGATATGCTCGCCCACATGAAAGGGCGCGATTATTTTGTGCAGGATCTGGTGGGCGGGGCTGATCCAACTTATGCGATCAATGTCCGCATGGTCACTGAACTTGCATGGCACAACCTGTTTATCCGCCACCTGCTGCGCCGCCCGGACCGCGAGGATCTGGATGAATTCGTTGCAGATTTCACAATTATCAACTGCCCCAGTTTTCAGGCGGACCCGGCCAGACACGGATGCGCCTCGGAAACGGTGATTGCGCTGAACTTCGATCGCAAACTTATCCTGATCGGCGGCACTGAATACGCAGGTGAGAACAAGAAATCTGTATTTACCCTGCTGAATTACATGCTGCCGGAAAAAGGTGTCATGCCGATGCACTGCTCGGCCAACCACGCGGTTGGAAACCCGGTCGATACCGCTGTGTTCTTCGGCTTGTCGGGCACTGGAAAGACCACCCTTTCCGCCGATCCGGCCCGGGTTTTGATCGGTGATGACGAACACGGGTGGTCGGATCGTGGCACGTTCAACTTCGAAGGCGGCTGCTATGCCAAGACCATCAATCTGAACGCAGAGGCCGAACCAGAGATTTACGCGACCACCAGCAAGTTCGGAACCGTGATCGAGAACATGGTGTTCGACCCTGAAACCAAAAAGCTGGATTTCGACGATGACTCGCTGACGGCGAATATGCGCTGTGCCTATCCGCTGGAATACATTTCGAACGCATCCGCAACCGCATTGGGCGGGCATCCCAAGAACATCATCATGCTGACCTGCGACGCATTTGGTGTGCTGCCGCCCATCGCGCGGCTGACGCCGGCCCAGGCCATGTATCATTTTCTGTCTGGGTTCACGTCGAAAGTGGCTGGCACGGAACGCGGTGTGACCGAACCACAGCCCACGTTCTCGACCTGCTTTGGCGCGCCGTTCATGCCGCGCCGCCCAGAAGTTTACGGCAATCTGCTGCGCGAAAAGATCGCTCAGCATGGGGCGACCTGCTGGCTGGTCAACACCGGATGGACGGGGGGTGCCTACGGCGTGGGCAGCCGGATGCCGATCAAGGCAACACGCGCGTTGCTGACGGCAGCACTTGAGGGTTCTCTTGCCGATGCCGAGTTCCGCAAGGATGCCAATTTTGGCTTTGATGTTCCTGTATCCGTTCCCGGCGTGCCCGAAGTGCTGCTGGATCCGCGCCGCACCTGGGATGATCAGACAGGTTTTGACAAGCAGGCGGAAAAACTGGTGCAGATGTTCGCCGAAAACTTCGAACAGTATGTGCCATTCATTGATGAGGATATCAAAGCTGTTGCAATTGGCTGATCGGATCAAGGGGTGGCTCTGCCCCTTTTTCTTGCAGTCTACGAGGTAACATCCGCCTCAAATTCTGGTGACCGTTTGGCGAACATATCGACAATTTAATTGTTCCACACCATCGGTTGCTTTAATGGTACCAGCCATCGAAACGGAATAGCCTGGCGCTGGCGCACCGGGCAAAACTTGGAATAGCTTTGGGCAGCTCATGCGCAACACTCACACAGACGCGATGGGCCACCTAATCAGACATTTAGTCTATGTAGATGGGAAAAGTGCCAATATGAGACTTTCTGAACTTGTGATAGATCAGTTTGTCGCACGGCTTTGCACGATCAAGGCCACGGGCACGAGGCAAGACAGGTAATCGAATGACCGAAATCTCGAAACTCACCGAGCTGCGCAAACTTATGCAAAGCATGGAGCGCACTCTGGGGCTGGAAAAACTTTCTCCGGTTGAACGTGACATTTACTACGCCGCCGAAGAACTTTCCAAATCCGAAAGTGAGGTGCGCACATTTGGTCTGATCGAGCATACGCTGGTGCAAAGCGTGTCGCGCCCAACTTTCTTTCGCGCCCTGAAATCCCTGGTGGCCAAAGGATATCTGTCACAAAGCGGCACCGCCAATCGGGGCCGGTATATTGTGCATGCGCCCAGATGACGCAACGACCAAGCCAGTGAACGGCTGATCCGCGTGCGCAAGTGGGCCTCGGACACGATTTTTGCTTCGCTGGCCTATGTCGTTGCATCTTTCCTCACGTTCGAGGTTCTGATGCCGCTACAGAATATGTTTTTTCCGGAATACCCAAGCCGGGCCAGCCTGCTATTTCTGCCACACGGCGTACGGGTTCTGTCTGCCTGGCTGTTGGGGTGGCGCGCAATTTTTGCACTGTTGCCAGGTGTGTTCCTCGTGTTTGTATTTCTCGGTGGCAGTGACGTTTTCCTGCCAAGCCGCCTGTTGGCCATGTTTATTGCGGTCACAACGGTGCCTGCGGTGTTCTATATCTGCAAATGGATTGGCTGGGACCTGTTCCCAAGAGCGGATCGCAAACCCTGTTGGTCCTGCATTATGGGCGTTGGGATCGTCACCTCGTTTCTGGTATCGGGGTTGACCAACCTGGCCTTTGGCAGCGCCACAGCCGAATACATCGCCTTTCTGATCGGTGATATCTCGGGCTTGTTTTTCCTGATGCTGGGTCTTTACTTTGCGTTTCGCTTTGCCGACCGGCGGGTTTAAACGTTCAGCCCATCAGTCCACGCCGCAAAAGATTCAGGCCGGCCACCAAAAGGACCAGCAGGGTCACCTTTCGAAAGCTTGCCTGGTCAATACGGGCCTGCAAGCGCATCCCCAACCATAACCCGATCACGGCCGGAACGATCAGAACGGCAGAGAACGGGACTGTGGCGGGACGCAATATTCCCGACCCGATATGCGCCGCCACCAATGCCAGCGCGCCCAGCCCGTAAATCACACCTTGCGCGCGCAGTTGTTCGTCCTTGGGCGTATTCAAAGCCGTCAGGTACATCACGGTTGGTGGGCCCCACACACCCGACATCCCGCCCACAAATCCGGCAACAGCGCCGATCATCGCCTCAATCCGGGCCGACGCGCCGTGTAATACCAGTTTGAAGCCCAAAACCTGGATCAGTGCAAAGAACGTCACCGGAAGACCGATGAGCAACAGAAAAGTGGAAGCCGGCACCAGCGTAACCAACTGTGCGCCAATCATCAGGAACACAACGCCGACACCCAAAAACACCCGAAACTGCCGGATCGAGGTTAAGGCGGCACTTGTCCCTTGGCGGAGCGCCTGAACCCCGTTGGTAACGAGTGTCGGCAGGATCAGCCCGGCCAAGGCCAGTTCCGGCGGCAGGAAAACGCTCAGCCCGGAAATCAAAACCATAGGCATCGCAAACCCGACCAGACCTTTGACCCAGCCGGCAACCAGAGCCACGGTTAGCGCCAGCATCAGATCGGGTGGTGAGAGTGTGGAAAATACAGTCATGGCCTCTAGATACCATTCGACAGTTTCTCTGCACTGCAAAAATAACAAAGTAATAATTGAACTTTTTTGTAACGTAATTCGTATTTTTGTTGCGCTGCACTTGCAGCATGATATGACCTAACGACCGAGGAAAGGACGTGATTCATGGCGCATGACGGACAAGATATGACCCAGATGACCAAATCGGCAATTTTGCCCGATCTGCTTGCTCTGACGCGGGCGGCCGTTCCAGCAGTCGAATCCGTTTTTGAACAGGCACGCGCTGCGGTTCGTGACATGGTGGTTGCCGACGGACGTGTGTCTGGTGCGTTGATCGAGGCTAACCAGACTGCGGCACATGGCCTGGCATGGCTTGCGACTTATCATCAGTCTCTGACCCAGATGCAACGCTGGGCCGAAGCGCTGGAGGCAGACGGCACGTTCGGTGAGATTGAGCATCTGCTGCATCAGATCGCTTTTGGCGAATACCTGCATCAGGTTGCGGGCGGAATTCCGATGAACCAGGGCGAAATGGTGCGCTTGCAGGATCTAGGGCTGGGCTGGGACGCGCTGTCCGGATTTCAATGCCCCGAAGTTCAGACACTTATGGCGCAGGCCAATTCCCAGGCCGCGCGCACACGCCTTGTTGCATTGATGGAGGCGCAATCAGGCACGACCATGTTCGGCGCATCGGGTCTGGATGAAGAACTAGAGATGATCCGGGACCAGTTCCGGCGTTACGCGGTCGAAAAAGTCGAACCCTTTGCGCATGACTGGCACCTCAAGGATGAACTTATCCCGATCGACGTCATTGAAGACCTTGCCGAGATGGGCGTCTTTGGCCTGACCATTCCAGAGGAATTCGGCGGCTTCGGACTATCCAAGGCATCCATGTGCGTGGTGTCCGAGGAACTGTCGCGCGGCTACATCGGGGTGGGTTCGCTGGGAACCCGATCAGAAATTGCGGCCGAACTGATCATCGCCGGCGGCACGAATGAACAAAAAGCCCACTGGCTGCCGAAACTGGCCAGCGCCGAAATCCTGCCGACCGCCGTCTTTACGGAACCCAATACCGGTTCGGATCTGGGCAGCCTGCGAACCCGTGCCGTCAAGGACGACAACGGGGATTATCAGATTACGGGAAACAAGACGTGGATCACCCATGCTGCGCGAACACATGTCATGACCCTCTTGGCACGAACCAACCCGGACAGCACGGACCATCGCGGCCTGTCGATGTTTCTTGCCGAAAAGACGCCTGGAACTGACGACACGCCCTTCCCCACGCCGGGCATGACCGGCGGCGAAATCGAGGTTCTTGGATATCGCGGCATGAAGGAATACGAACTGGGTTTCGATGGCTTTCAAGTGAAGGGCGAAAACCTGCTGGGCGGCGAAGAGGGCAAAGGTTTCAAACAGTTGATGGAAACCTTTGAGTCCGCCCGGATTCAGACCGCGGCCCGCGCCATTGGTGTTGCGCAAAGCGCGTTGGACATCGCGATGCAATATGCACAGGATCGCAAGCAGTTCGGCAAGTCATTGATTAACTTTCCGCGGGTGTCGGGCAAACTGGCAATGATGGCGGTTGAAATCATGATTGCGCGCCAACTCACCTATTTCTCGGCCTGGGAAAAGGATCACGGCCAGCGCTGTGACCTTGAGGCCGGCATGGCCAAGCTGCTGGGTGCCCGCGTGGCCTGGGCGGCTGCAGATAACGGCCTGCAAATCCATGGCGGAAACGGATTTGCACTGGAATACAAAATCAGCCGGGTGCTGTGCGACGCACGCATCCTGAACATATTCGAAGGGGCCGCCGAAATTCAGGCACAGGTCATTGCCCGACGTTTGCTTGGGTAATGATCTTCGGCGATCCTGTTTCCCCAACTGACCCGGCCTTGCGCCGGGTCTTTTTCTGATAGAACCCGGATTGCCCAAACATCAGGCGCTTTTGCGCCGCTATTCCGGCCAACGCGCGACCAGTCACACTTCATCCTTTGAATTTCGGCATAAACCCGGTTACTGACCCGGCGGAGCTGCGCCAAGGATGGACAATCGGAATGATCGGACGACTATTTGCGCCTTGTGCTGCGCTTGTGATGCTGGCCTTGGGCGCGTGCAGCACCAGCTATCCGGCCGCAGGCCCGAACGATGTGGATGATCTGACGCAGGCCATCCTGTCTCTGGATTCACAAGTTGACCCGGTCGAGGCGCAAAGGGCCGCCAGCATCGCGTATTCCTATTCGCAGCAACTGGCGAAAGAGTGGAATGTCACCGATCCTGCCATTATCCACAATGCAAAGGTGATCAATGGGTTTCGCGAACGCGGGTTGTGCAACGACTGGGCCGAGGCGATGACCGCACGACTGCGACAGGAGAACTTTCGAACGCTGGACCTGCATTGGGCTACCTCGCCACCAACGGCGTTTCGGATCATTCATCACTCGGCTCTGATCAGCGCCAAGGGGGATTCAATGTATGACGGCATCATACTTGACCCGTGGCGGGCCAGCGGTGCGCTGACCTGGGTGCCGACGCAAGAAGACACCCGGTACAATTGGCGCCCAAGACAGGAAGTCCGTGCGGCGTTGCTCAGCGGTGAGCTGCCGTATTAAGGGCGGTTCTGCCGGTAGCTGCGATGCGCTAAGACTGTCACATGTTGCGCGTGATTCTGACCCTGCCATTGCTGGTCATGTTCCAATGTCAAAAGGATGAGACGGTCGCCGCCTATGGCGCGGCGGACCAGACCTGGGCGCTTCAGGAAATCGATGGTCGACCCTATGAGGCAAGTGCGCTTTTGAGGTTCCCGCAGGATGGCAAAATCGAAGGCAACGCCCCCTGCAACAGCTACAGCGGTACTTTGAGTGCGCCTTATCCATGGTTTGGAATAGAGGATTTGACCGCCACGCGCGCCGCGTGTGCCGGATTGGAGGCAGAGGGGTTTTACTTTGCTGCCCTACTGGCCATGACACAATCCGAAGTCTCGGGTGACGTGTTGATCCTGCGTAACGAGGACGGTCATGAGATGATATTCAAAGCTGTCGAGTAAACTGTTCCACAAACCGTGCCCGCGCATCCGGCAGTGGCTTGTGGCCCAGTGACACGGCCAGGTGGTGTTCCAGGAAGTATCCGGTTGTTTCCAGACCCTGCGCGATTTCTGCGTCAGGGGCTGACCCTTCGCCGCGCAGACAAGGGGGCAATGGCAACAGCCTGTCGGCCCATTCACCGGCGCCCGCAGCACTGACGGCGCGGCCTGATTTTGGCGAAACATACATCAGACCGTCACGCGCACCCGTCACGGCACAGGTGGACAGATCAAGGCCGAATCCCAATTCCTCCAGCAGGGCCAATTCCCAGCGCATATAGGCCAGCGGCCAGATTTCATCCTGCCCCAAAAGATCCATCAACTGTTCGGTTTGCGTGTAGATGGCTGGATGGGGTTCGCGTTCAGGCAAGCAGAATGACAGTAACGCGACAACCGCATTCAACCCTTTCAGCGCAAGGCGCCCCGAAAATGCCGACGCGGCGCGCGACCGTATCGGTTCAACCTGAAATGTCCCGATATGTTCTTCCAATCGGGCCCGCCACAGCACATCCAACTGCGCCCCCGGTTGCAGAACGGGCGCGATCTTGCGACTGGTGCCACCGCGGACCACACCGGCGTGGCGACCATGCGCTTCGGTGAAAACCTCGACAATTGCCGCTGTTTCCCCGTGGCGGCGGGTGGCCAGAAGAATGCCGTGATCGCGCCAGTCCAAAAGATGCTCCGGTAATTTGAATAAGAAACACCCGGACACAAGATCGCAACGATTGGGTTTGTGCAAGTTGCAAACCCGGTCGATTTGACAGGTGACAAACACGTAGGAACCTTGCTTAACTCGGACCGGGCCGCCAGTGCCGCAAGGTGTTCGTTCGGATGAGCGGGTGTCCAGTTAAAACTGTTGGGGTGAAATGGATGCACAATCAAAGATGGGTATGTGTGGATAGGTTTGATCTCACAGCAAGAGGACCGATACCTAACCTGCGCGCTTTCGCCGTTCTTGTCGTCACACTGCTGCTGCCTGTCTTCCCAAATATCGCGTCTGCGCAATCCGAGACGGGCAACGCAGACGTGCAGTGGGACCGCGTCAAAACGATCCTGGATCACCGCTGCGTGGTTTGCCACAGCTGCTACGATGCCCCATGCCAATTGAAATTGACGTCCCCGGCAGGTCTGGCACGAGGGGCCAGTAAACACGCGGTGTACGATGCCCGGCGGCTGGAGGACGCTCAACCGACGCGGCTTGGTATTGACGCACATTCAACAGCCGGGTGGAGAGAGCTTGGGTTTTTTACTGTGCTGCCAACGTCAGATGACACAACCGGGGCACAGTCCTTGCTTGCGCGATATCTTGAACTGGGACACAAGAACCCATTGCCGGTAAACGCCCCGTTGCCCGGCGAATTGGGACTGGCCCTGCAACGCCCGCTGACCTGCGCGTCTGCGCCAGAGTTCGATGCGTTTGCCGATAATCAACCGCTGGCCGGCATGCCCTATGGGACTGCACCGCTTGGTGATGGCGCTTATGATACTCTGATGGGCTGGATACGCGACGGAGCAACGTTGCCAACCGCGGCACGCAATCTGCCAGATGAGATCAAACAACAGGTCACGGAATGGGAAAATTTCCTGAACCAGGATGATCTGCGCGCCCAATTGATGAGCCGTTACATCTATGAACATCTGTTTTTGGCCCGGCTTCATTTGGACAATGACGCGCCCAGACGGTTCTTCCAGCTTGTCCGCTCGACCACCCCGCCGGGTGAAGACATCGACGTCATCGCAACCCGGCGCCCTTTCGATACACCCGGCGATCGTCCGTTCTATTATCGTTTGCAAGTTGTACAGGAAACGATTGTGCATAAAGAGCATTTGGTCTACCCCATCGGACCCCAGCGAAAGCAGCGTTACACCGATCTGTTTCTGGAGTCGGACTGGACGATCACCGATCTGCCTGACTATGGCGAGTCAGAGGGCGGAAACCCGTTCACCACATTCGCGGCAATACCACCAAAAAGCCGGTATCAGTTCTTGTTGGACGACGCGTTGTTTTTCGTGCGCAGCTTCATCCGCGGGCCGGTTTGCCACGGGCAAACGGCGGTCGACGTGATCGAGGATCGGTTCTGGGTCAGCTTTCTTGCACCCGATGCGGATTTATCGGTTACAGACCCGTCCTTCCTGCAAGACGGCGCCACCTATCTGGAGCTTCCGGTCACCTTTAGCGAAAGCGGTCTGTCCGGCGATCTTCAAACGTTTTCACACAAACATCAGGTCAAATATCTTGAATTCCGCGATGCACGATACCGCAACAGCAGCGCGCATCAGACAGGCTTTGGCTATGATGCGATTTGGGATGGCGACAGACATAATCCCCACGCGCGGATCACTGTGTTTCGTCACTTTGACAATGCCACCGCCATAACAGGGTTTCACGGGGGTATCCCGGAAACGGCATGGGTCATAGATTTTCCGGTGCTTGAACGTATCTATTATGATCTGGTGGCCGGGTTTGATGTCTTCGGACGTGTTGAACATCAGCTCTCGACACGGCTGTACATGGATGAGTTACGAATGGAAAGCGAAGATTTATTTCTGACCTTCATGCCCCGCAGCATTCGCCAGGATATGCACCGGACATGGTACACAGGAACACTTGCCGAAATTCACACATACTGGCATCGCCGGCGCGTAGACGACAGCTTTCCGACAGGGATCGAGTTTGCCACCGACAATCCGAAACAGGAATTTCTTCTAACGCTTTTGAGCCTTGGCAACGGCTTATGGCCCGAACGCGACACGATCAACAGATGTAGCGCGCAGACATGCCCGGACGCCGATCCAACAGACATCGTTCTTGGCCTGCGCGAACTGGCGAACCAGCGCGGCGACTGGGTGAAATTCCTGCCCGATCTGTCAGTTCTGGTGATTGAAAAGTCCGACGGACACAGCGACGTCTTCACGTTCACCCATGACAAGGCCCATTACAACGTCGCCTTTTTGTTTGATGAAGAGGCACGGCGCGACCCTGACGCGGATGTCCTGAGCGTTGTTTCGGGGCTCATCGGAAGCTATCCAAATTTTTTCTTCAACATTCAGGAGACGAAGTTGCCCGATTTCGTTCAGTCGTTGAAAAGCATCCAGAGTCAGGCCGACTGGATGCAGGTTGTGGCGGAATTCGGTGTTCGCCGGACAAGTCGGGATTTCTGGCCGCTCAGCGACAAGCTGCACAAGATCTTTGAACAACAAGATCCAGTTCAGTCCGGTGTGCTGGACCTTAACAGATACAAAGATCCGAAATCCGGCGACAAGCCAAGCTGATAAAGGGCGCTGCCTACCAAACTGCGCCGCCTTGCAGCGGCCCTGATCGGAACCTACCTTGAGCAGCATGTGGTCGTTTGCAGATATCCGTCCGACCTACAGCCGCGCTGAAATCATCAGTGACGGCGTGGTACATGTATTGGGCCTGACAGCGGCCCTGATTGCCGTACCGGCGTTGGTCATGATCACCGCCTACCATCACCCGGACCCGGCCGCCTTGATCGGTACAACCATTTACGGCGTGACCCTTGTGCTGATGCTGAGTTTTTCGGCGCTGTACAACATGGTTGACAGTGAAAGATGGACTGATTTTTTTCGCCGGCTGGATCATTCGGGCATCTATGTCAAAATCGCCGGAACATACACGCCGTTCCTGTTGCTGTCAGGGGGACCGCCGCTGGGCCTGATGGTCGGGCTCTGGTCGTCTGCAACGCTGGGCTCAGTCTTGAAGATGCACGATCCTGACAGGTTCCGATGGTTTGGTCTGGCCTTGTATCTGATGATGGGCTGGGCCGTTGTGTGGGCCGGGCATTCCGTCCTTTCGGAACTGTCGACAACCGTTGTCATACTGATGATTGCGGGCGGAGTAGTGTATACAGTCGGCGTTATCTTCTACCTGCTTGAATGGCTGCCCTTTCACAATACGATCTGGCACGTCTTTGTGCTGGCAGGCAGCGTGCTGTTTTTCATCGCCGTATCCACCCGCGTCGCAATGACCGCTTAGGCCATTGGCCCGGTCAATTCAGACCATCTTGATCCAGCAGATGACGCCCTTGCCTGTCTTCAACCTCGATCACCCAAAGATCAGGATCGAAATCGCGCTGACGGGCGATGGCCTGATCGACCTCAACCTCGGAACCGTTTGACAATTCAACCCATTGGCGCGCGCCGCTCATCAGGTCGAAGCTGCGCTGAAAGGCAATCGCCTGTCCGTCCAGCGTGTTGAGCTTTACCATCACCGCACCGGCGGTATCGTCGCCATGTGCAACGACAAAGGCCGGGATTTCCTGCAATCTCAATCGCGCCAGATAGGCGTGAACCCAGAATTCTGCCGTCAGGCGGGTCATGCGTTGCCGTCTTTGAAATCCAGCCCCATTTCCGAGTAACGCTCGGATTCTTCCAGCCAGTTGGGTCTTACTTTGACCTGCAAAAACAGATGAACCCTGCGATCCAGAAACGTCTCAAGCTCGGCGCGGGCGGCCTGGCTGACGGCTTTGATCGTTTCACCCTTCTTGCCCAGAACAATGCCTTTGTGACCATCCCGCATGACATAGATAATCTGATCGATCCTGGCGGATCCGTCCTTGCGTTCTTCCCATTTCTCGGTCTCGACGGTCAGTTGATAGGGCAGTTCCTGATGCAGGCGCAGGGTCAGTTTTTCACGCGTCATTTCAGCGGCGATCATGCGCAGCGGAAGATCGGCGATCTGATCTTCGGGATACAGCCAGGGCCCTTCGGGCAGTTCCGATGCAAGCCAGGCGCGCAGATCGGCAACACCATGGCCCTTTTCGGCAGAGATCATGAAGGTTTCGGAAAACGGATAACGGGCATTCAGATCGCTGGTCAAAGCAAGCAACGTTTCCGAAGGCACTTTGTCTATCTTGTTGATGGCCAGCGCGACTGTCCTGCCCTGCCCGATATCCGCCAGACCTTCAAGGATACGCTCGACCCCTTCGGTGATGCCCCGATGCGCCTCGACCATCAGAACGACGATGTCGGCGTCCGCAGCCCCGCCCCAAGCGGCAGCCACCATGGCGCGGTCGAGGCGACGGCGCGGTTTGAACAGACCGGGCGTATCGATAAAAACCAGTTGTGACTTGTCCTGCATCGCCACGCCGCGAATGCGGGCGCGGGTGGTCTGTACCTTGTGCGTCACAATTGAGACCTTGGCCCCGACCATTGTGTTCAAAAGGGTCGACTTACCTGCATTCGGCTCTCCGATCAGGGCAATGAATCCGGCACGTGTGGTCATGTCTTCTGCGATCCTGGTTGCAATTGCGCCCCCCTATAGCAGAACACAGCCGTGGGCCAGAGGCATTTGTCGCATTGCAGCCATGCAGTCGCGATGTCATTGATGGGTGGTACGCCCGGCCAGTCCACTCGCGCCGGGCTGGGTCAAAGTGTTCAAGAGGTGTGACATGAAACGTCGGGAGTTTCTTTTGAGCACCGCGGCTGCGGCAGGTGCCACGGGCCTTGGCGGATTTGGATTGGCTGCCGGAGCCGAAGAACTGGTGATCCAGCCTGCCAGCTTTGCCCTGCGCGATCAGGTCACAACAGGCATGGTCAGCCTGTCGCCAGATGCGCCGCCCCCGGTTCTGTATGGCAAACAAGGCGAGGTCATGCGTCTGCCGGTTCGCAATACGCTGCCGGACTACACTGCAATGCACTGGCATGGGCTGCGCATTCCCAACGGCATGGACGGCGTGCCGTATCTGACGCAGATGCCGATCGGCCCGGACGAGGTGTTCGGCTATGAGTTCACGCCGCCGGACGCAGGAACCTATTGGTATCATCCGCACTGCATGACGATGGAGCAAATGGCCCACGGTCTGACCGGTGTGATGGTGATTGCAGAGACAGAAGACATTGGGTTCGACGGCGAGCAGGTGGTAAACCTGCGGGATTTCCGGCTGGACGAAGATGGGGGTTTTCTGCCCGCCTACACGGCCCGAGGGGCCGCACGGGCCGGAACATTCGGCAATGTTCAAACCGCCAATTGGCAGCATGCACCAGTTTACGATCACGCGACAGGTGGACTGGTGCGCATGCGCGTCGCAAACACCGACACAACCCGCATATACAGGCTGCACCTGGAAGGATCAGATGCGCGGATCATTGCGTGGGACGGGCACCCCGTCGATATCGAGGTGGCGATACCAAGCGCGAATGATCCTCTGCTGATCGGCCCCGGTCAACGGGTTGATTTTGCCGTTCGCATGCCGGCAGGCGAAGGGCAGACGGTCGATCTGATGGCAAAATTCCCGGGACAAAAACATCGGGCGATGACCCGATTGCGCGCAGTGGGGACATCGCTTGGACGTGATCTGCGCGCCTTGCGCCCTTTGCCCGCGAACCCCGCTGCCAGGCCGGATCTGACCAACGCCGATCTGTTTGAATTTGTCTTTGGCTGGACACCTGAAGGCGGTAAACCCAATAACGGTTTCTGCGGCTCGCTTGGATATAATTTCTGGTCTGTCAACCGTAAGCCGTGGCCCGGTGACGCGGCGCCGGACACCGGCCCTTTGGCCACGCTGGAGCTGGGCAAAAGCTATGTCCTGCGCTTGCGCAACGAGTCCCCGAACCTGCACCCGATCCATTTGCACGGGTTGGTATTTGTACCATTGCAGTCCAACCTACGCAGATTGCAACCACTGCTCACCGATACCATGCTGCTGTTGAAAGACGAGGTCGTCGATATCGCTCTGGTCGCGGATAACCCCGGGGACTGGGCCTTTCATTGCCATGTGATTGAACATCAGAAGACAGGTTTAACCGGCTATATAAGAGTGGGCTGAGGTTCGGATTGGCTGCGCCAATCCGACCGGGGGGGGGGGGGGGGGGGGCGGCCGCCCCCCCCCC
>JBCCIK010000067.1:0-18064 GCA_039028255.1 Pseudomonadota bacterium
CCAAGACGTCGGCAATGCCCGAACCGATCTATATTAAGGGCGAGCGCGATGAGATAGGCGTGGAAATCGCCATGTGGTGGAATGACAGCTATCACGAGACGGTGCTGCCGTTCACCAACAACATTCCCCAACGTGATGGCGGCACCCATGTGGCCGGATTTCGTGGTGCGTTGACGCGAACCATCAACAACTATGCGCAATCCAGTGGTATCGCGAAAAAAGAAAAGGTCAGCTTCACCGGCGACGACGCGCGCGAAGGACTGACCTGTGTGCTGTCGGTTAAAGTGCCTGATCCGAAATTTTCGTCACAGACCAAAGACAAACTGGTCAGTTCCGAGGTCCGCCCGGCGGTTGAAAGCCTGTTGAATGAAAAACTGGCCGAGTGGTTTGAAGAAAACCCCAATGAAGCCAAAGTCATTGTCGGCAAGATCATCGAGGCCGCACTGGCCCGAGAGGCCGCACGCAAAGCCCGCGAGCTAACCCGTCGCAAGACGGCAATGGATGTGAATTACCTGGCGGGAAAACTAAAAGACTGTTCGGAAAAAGATCCGTCTAAAACCGAAGTTTTCCTGGTCGAAGGGGATTCGGCAGGTGGGTCCGCCCAGACCGGACGCGATCGTTTGACCCAAGCCGTTTTGCCCTTGCGCGGGAAGATCCTGAACGTGGAACGCGCTCGGTTTGACCGGATGTTGTCGAGCCAGGAGATCGGCAATCTGGTGATGGCGCTGGGCACTGGCATTGGCCGGGATGAGTTCAACATCGAAAAGCTGCGCTACCACAAAATCGTCATCATGACCGATGCGGATGTGGACGGCGCCCA
Organism: Pseudomonadota bacterium; assembly: GCA_039028255.1. Lineage (GTDB taxonomy): Bacteria > Pseudomonadota > Alphaproteobacteria > Rhodobacterales > Rhodobacteraceae > Ruegeria. The sequence continues at coordinate 821 of JBCCIK010000067.1, forward strand.
TATCCGGACCTTGTTGCTGACCTTCTTTTATCGACAGATGCCGGAACTGATTGAGGGCGGATATCTGTATATTGCCCAACCGCCGCTTTACAAGGTTTCGCGTGGAAAATCAGAAGTTTACCTGAAAGATCAGGCGGCGCTGGATGATTACCTGATCAACCAGGGTGTCGAAGGCGCAGTTCTGAAACTCGGCTCGGGCGAAGAAATCATCGGACAGGATTTGACCCGTGTGGTCGATGAGGCCCGACAACTCAAGCGCGTGCTTGACGCGTTCCCAACCCATTATCCGCGCCACATTCTGGAACAGGCCGCCGTTGCAGGGGCTTTTGTCCCGGGTGCCGTTGATGCCGATCTGCAAGGTGTGGCCGACAAGGTCGCCGCCCGTCTCGACCTGATCGCGCTGGAATACGAGCGCGGCTGGCAGGGTCGGATCACGCAGGATCACGGCATTCGTCTGGCCCGCATCCTGCGCGGCGTCGAAGAGGTCCGAACTCTGGACGGTCCCATGCTGCGCTCGGGCGAGGCGCGCAAAACAGGCAGCTTCACGCAAAGCCTGCAAGAGGTTTACAACACCCCGGCAACACTGGTGCGCCGCGACCGGGTACAGGCCATTCACGGGCCTCTCGACTTGCTGCGCGCGATCCTCGAGGAAGGCGAAAAAGGTCTGTCGCTGCAACGCTACAAGGGACTGGGCGAGATGAATCCGGATCAGCTTTGGGAAACGACACTGGACCCGGACGCCCGTACCTTGCTGCAAGTGCGGGTCAATGACATGGTCGAGGCAGATGACCTGTTCACCAAACTGATGGGCGACGTGGTCGAACCACGGCGCGAATTCATCCAGCAAAACGCACTGAGCGTTGAGAACCTGGACTTTTGACGCCTGAAACACCCACAAGACGGTCCGCTTTGCCCAAAACGTAAAGCGTTTAACGGTTTGTTACGTCGACAGGCGATGTGCTCAGGCGGGAAAGCTCTCGTGATTTAAAGAACGCCGCGCCGTGCCCGTGCGCCGCCACGTCTGGTGCGCGGGGGAAGGCTCAAGTCAAGCGGTTGCAAAGGGGTTGATGCCGAGGCGATAAGAAGTTGGCAGAAAACCGCAACCGCCGGAGAAGCGTGTATGAAGGGGCGCGCCAGATCATAAGCGTGCTTTGCCTGGTTCAGATAGCTCGTGTCGCCCGGCAAAGACCCGAGCCACTGCATGTAGCCCAGATGCCCCAGCTCCCTGGCCTGATCCCGCGGGACATATCCGATGTCCAATTGCGATATGGTGCGTTCCAAAAGCATGTAATCAATCCCGCCACAAAGGTTCTCGGACTGACGGGGCGCCGGATCAGCCGGCGCCCCGTCTTTGGAGCGGCCTAGCTGGCGCCGTTTGACCCAAGCGCATTCGTCAGCGCACCCAGATTGTGCTGGAACATGGCCAGATAGCTTGTTGCCGGACCACCGCGTTCAGACAGCGCGTCCGAGAACAGACGTCCACCGATCTCGATCCCGGTTTCGTCCGAAATCTGCTGGACCAAAGCAGGGCTGGTGATGTTTTCGACAAACAGCGCCGCAACCTTCTGTTCGCGCAGCTGATCAATCAAAGATGCGAGTTCCTGTGCGGACGGTTCGGCTTCGGTGTCGATGCCAACCGGTGCCAGAAACGTCAGGCCGTAGGAATCTGCCAGATACCCAAAAGCGTCATGCGCTGTCACCACGGTGCGGCGATCTTCGGGCAGGTCGGACAGGCGCGAGCGGGTTTCCGCGTCCAGCGCCTCAAGCTCGGCAATATACGCCTTGGCATTTGCGGCAAACTCATCAGCATGATCCGGCATCGCTTCGGACATGGCCGATGCGATATTCTCGACATAGATCACGCCGTTTGTCAGCGCGTTCCAGGCATGCGGGTCCGTTTCGCCATCCACCAGAACAGGTGTGACGCCTTCGGTTGCGACAATCACGGAGGCGTCGGATCCGGATTCGTCGATCAGCGTGTCAGACCAGGTTTCAAAGCCCAGACCGTTGACAAAGATCACATCCGCTTCGGAAACGGCGCGCGCGTCCGCGACCGAGGGTTGGTAGACATGGGCATCCGCATCCGGGCCGACAATTGTGGTGACGGTCGCATGATCGCCAACGACCTGTTCGACCATGTCACCAAGGATCGAGAAGCTGGCGACAACGTTCATTTCATCGGCGCTTGCCGGCAGTGCCGCGATGGCTGCGAAAACCGAGGTTAATCCGGCATATACTGGTTTCATTAAGGTCATTGATGTCTCTCTTTTGTAGATGATTGCGCAAGGGAAGGGGATGTTTGGTCGGACGATTTGCGCAGTCGCCCTCCAAATCCGAGCGGCCCCAAAACAGATGAGGCCACGAAAAACGCACCGGCGGTCAGAACGATGGCCGGGCCCGACGGTGTTAGCGGGAAAAGATACGACAGGCTCAGTCCAATCCAGCAGCTCATGACGGCAAACAGAAAACCAAGCCCCAGCTGACCTGTAATTGTGCTGGACCAGTACCGCGCCGAGGTGGCTGGCAGGATCATCAAACCTACGGCCATCAATGTGCCCAATGTCTTGAACGCAGCCAGCAGGTTGAGGACCAGCAGCAGCATGAACGCCTGTTCGATCAGCCAGGGGCGTTTGTTTTGAGCCTCAAAAAACACCGGATCGCAGGTGCTGATGATCAGAGGGCGCAAAAGGACGGCAAAAGCCGTCAGGGTCAGTGTGGCCACCGCGCCCACCAAAATCATCGAGGCGTCGTCAATGCCCAGAATTGAGCCAAACAGAAAACTCTTGAGCGGAACGGCAGACCCCGCCGCCGACAGGATGAAAATGCCTGCTGCCAGCGCAATCAGATACAGTGATGCAAGGCTGGCATCGCTGCGCAGTATCGTCTTGCGGGCCAGCAGGGCAGTCAGAATTGCCACACCGATACCAGCGATCAGGCCGCCCACCAGAAGTGAAACAACAGACAGGCCCGCCGTCACAAAACCGATGACAACACCGGGCGTGATGGCGTGGGCCATGGCCTCACCCGCCAGTGACAGCCGCCTGAGAACCAAAAACGCCCCAACCGGCGCGACCGAGGCAGACAGAACCGTTGTTGCCACAAAGGCACGGCGCATGAAGGCGAAACTCCACATTTCGGTGAAGAATTCAATCATGGGCGCCCTCCGTACTCAGGGCCTGACCGCGAAACATCCAGGATGCCTGACTGTCAGACAGATAATTCTGCGCAACCAGTTGATCCGGTGTCAGCACCGTATCGACCAGACCGTGGGTGGCCTTCTCAGCACCCAGCAGCAGGGTGTGGCTGCAATGATCCAGTACGGATGACAGATCATGGACAACCAGAATAATCGCCCTGCCTTCGTCCCGCCAACGGTTGATAAGTGACAACAGATGCGCCTCGGTGTTTTGATCCACGGCGGCGAATGGTTCATCCAGCAGGATCAGCGGCGCGTCCTGCATGATGACCCGCGCAAACAGCGCCCGTTGCAGCTGTCCACCGGACAGCGTGTGCAGTGACCGGTCAGCAATATTCAGAACGCCCGCCGCGTCCAGCGCTGCGTCAACGTCGGCTTTGGTGGCGGCATCCAGACGCCCTGTCAGGCCAAGCCCCTTCCAGGCCCCCATGGCCGCCAGATCACGGACCCGGACAGGAAAACGCCTGTCGAATTCGGTCATTTGCGCCAGATAGCCGATCTCGCCGGGACGACCGCCAGGCCAATGTAATCTACCGGACACGGGTGGTCGCAAACCCAGCACCGTTTTGACAAACGTGCTTTTTCCCGAACCGTTGGCACCCAGAACGGCAAGTGTTGTGCCCTGTTCGACATCCATCGACAATCCGCGAAACAGGGTCAGTCCGGGATAGCCAATCGCCAGATTTCGAATTTCTACAACAGCGGCCATCACAGCACCGTCAGGATTGCCAGCCACAGCAGGCCGGAGGCCCCGACAGCGCAGATCAGCAAGCCTGTGACGCTCATTTCAGTCAGGCAAAATCCGCCAAGTGGGCGTTTGGCCCGGTCTTCGGGGTGCCGCCTCATGATGTGATCGTTTGCGATTGCGCCGCGTGCCGATCTGCGCCTACGGTGTCGCAACTTGCCCGGTCAGGGCGTGTCGCGCCTGTCTTCTCGATATTGAATGTTGCCTTGCGCATACCTGCCTCCTCCCGGATGGGGGCTGGCAGAACTGCTATGTATGTCGGCGATAAACGCTTCGAACATTTTCGTCTCCCTCCAGGACACCCCGCCCGGATCAGTTAAAGTTGAGATGGCAGGTCTCCTGACTTGCGGGTCGCTGCTTGCCCGAACCTTCCCGGGTCGCCAGAGATTTGGTGGCCCAGTGGTACTTTCGGGTTCGCTCGCCGCTTACAGTTGCGGGGGCAGTCACGGACTTGGCCTTTGGAACGGGCCGCACCGTATTCCCTTTTATTCCCTCACGCGCATCGCGATCAGGAACCATCACCGCGACAAAACACAAATCAGTTTGATTCGACAAGGGCGCGCCTGAAAAAGACAGATCCGTCCGCTTATCCTAACAGGTGACGGACCCGGGTGCGGCGGCGGCGTTTGAGCGCTATCCTGTTGACATTAATAGAATATGATGTGGCAGGCGCTGCTGATACGCAGGATCGGGGTGCTTGCGACGCCGCCCTGCCGAATTCAAAAACCCGGGCGGTATGACATGCGGGATTCCGTCCAGGCCTTGTGGTGTAACGGATCGCGCGGGTTTCAGATCAATCGTAATCAAAACCGACGCAACCATTGCATATTTTGGTATGATACACAGGTTGGCGCACAGCGCAGCTGCCGGACCCGTTTGTTTGACCGGGTGATCAGGCTGGACGAATACGCGCCACTGCGTTTAACCCTGTTTGACTGCAAAAGGACGATCGAATGACACATCCCGCTTTTAGATCCGGATCCGTCGCTGTTGTGACTGGCGGCGCATCGGGCATCGGCCTTGCCGCCGCCACAAGATTTGCCAGCATGGGAATGACGGTTGTCGCAGTAGACCGCAATGTCGACAAACTGCCCGAGGCCGAAGACGCGCTGCGCGCCGCTGGTGCGGCGGATGTGATGACGGCCTCAACGGATGTGTCCGACCGCGCGCAGGTCGAAGCATTGGAAAATGAGGTGACAGCACGGTTCGGAGGAGCCGATATCCTGATGAACAATGCGGGCGTCGGCGGACGCTCGTCATGCCTGACCGCCTCGGAGTCCTGGGACACGATACTGGGCGTCAATCTTTGGGGTGGCATTCACGGAACACAAGTGTTCGCGCCCGGCATGATCAAGCGGGGTCGTCCCGGCGCAATCGTGAATACGGGATCCAAGCAGGGAATTACGACGCCGCCGGGAAATCCTGCGTATAACGTGTCGAAAGCCGGGTTGAAGGTCTTTACCGAGGCGCTTGCCCATGAATTGCGAAACACCGAAGGCTGTCAGATCACGGCCCATCTTTTGGTGCCGGGCTTTGTTCATACGGCGATGATCGGCGCCGCCGAGAAACCCGCGGCGGCGTGGACAGCCGAGCAGACAGTTGATTTCTTTGTCGACAGCGTCAACAGCGGTGATTTTTATATTTTGTGTCCTGACAATGACGTGCCGCGTGCGTTGGATGAACAGCGCATCGCATGGGCCGTTGGCGATATCATCGAAAACCGCCCACCCCTAAGCCGCTGGCACCCCGATTATGCAGACGCATTTGCGGCCTATATCAACCAGGATCGCTAAACGTTCCGTTCAGCAGCGGACTGCAACGGTCCCACTTGCTTGTACATATAGGTTGTCGGCTCAAACCTGTTTGCAAACGGATTGCGGCAATAGTCGGGAATCTCGCCTGCAATCTCAAAACCAAGGCTTTGATACAGAATGCGTGACGGATCAGAGCTGCGCGTATCCAGGACCAACATGGTACGCCCCAGCTCTGTGGCGCGTTTGATCAATGCTGCCATCAGGGCTCGGGCCAGACCGCGTCGCCTTGCGTTGGGATGTACCAGCAATTTGGCCACATCCGCGCGATGCGGTTGATTGGGCATGATGGCCGGGATCAGCTGTACCGTGCCCTGAATGCGTCTGTCCTGAACATTCACAAACAGATCCAGCGCGCCGGCGCGCAGGTCGGGTTTTACGTGATCGTGCCAGTAACATCGCGCGTCGTGCACCGTGAACGGCAGAATAAAGCCGATACTGGCCCCGTCGTGAACGCAGGCGTGCAGGATTGCCGCAAGGTCATCCAGCGCGGCATCAAAATCTGTCGCTGTCAATTGACGGATCATATCAGCACCAGAAGATAGCGCGCACCTCTGGCAGTGCCGGTTTGAAATCGGGTTGGACCAGACAGATGATACCGCAGACAGTCCCCGCCGTTCAGGTCATGCGACGTGCCGTCTACTGTCAGCGTCAGCACCCCGTCCAGCACGATCAGGTGGTGTTCCTGCCCGGGTTTAGGGGGCGTGTCGTAGGTGATGGTTGTGTCGCGGGGCAGATGGCATTCCAATACCTCACCGCTCAAGTCGGCCGCAGGCGGTGACACCGAACGGCGTGTATACCCGGTATCGGGATCACGCCATTCGACCTGTCGTTCCAGCGCGATTTTGGGGTCAAAGCTGTCCTCGACCATCATCAGCAAACGAGACATCGGCAGACCATAAGCCGCACATAGACGACCAAGGCTTTCTGCTGTGGGGCTGACCTCGGCCTTTTCCATGCGTGAGAGCGTGGCGCGGCTGAGACCGCTGTGGTCCGCCAATTGATCCAGCGACCAGCCGCGCCCCTGACGCAGGTCATGCAGATGATTGGCCAGGCGGCCAGAAAGACTATCAAGCATAGTTCAATTACGAGAAATTATTCCAGATAAGAGAATTATATATGTTTTTCATAATTAAACAATAAGAAAGGGCGCAGAAAATCTGCGCCCTTTGTGGTTCGGATTGAGTGGTCTTACTTCCACTCAACCTCATTATAGATTTTCTGCGCGTCAGGCACGTTCTTTGCAACGGCTGACAGGTCAACCGGGTCTGCTTTGAAATCGCCCAATGACTGAACCGACTCGGAAAGCGCAACGCCTTCGACAGCGGGGTATTCATCATTGCCCGCCGAGAAGTACTGCTGCGCCTGATCGCTGGCCAGGTATTCCAGGAACTTGATCGCATTATCCTTGTTCGGAGCGTTGGCAGCCACACCGCCACCGGACAGGTTGACATGTGCACCGTTGCCGTCCTGATCGGGGAAGACCCAGCCGATCATCTCGCGATCAGCCGAAACGCCGTCGACATCTTTGCGAATGGCCCGGGCAAAGTAATAGGTGTTCGACATGGCGATATCGCATTCACCTGAAACAATGCCGCGCAGCTGGTCGGTATCGCCGCCCTGCGGTTCACGGGCAAAGTTCGCAACCACACCTTCGGCCCAGTCCTTGGCCGCGTCAGCACCGGCATGTTCAATGATTGCCGCCAGAATGGTCTGGCTGTAAACATTGGTGCCAGAACGGATGCAGACCATGCCTTTGTATTTGGGGTCGGCCAGATCAGCATATGTCTGCGGCGGATCGGTGACTTCGTTCTTGTCATAAAACAGGATGCGCGCACGCTGCGAGAAGCCGAACCACTCGTTGTCGCTGTCCTGAAGGTTCGCGGGGATACGCTCTTCCAGTACCGCACTTTCAATCGGTTGCAGCACGCCAGCGTTCTTGGCGCGTTCCAGACGCGACGTATCAACAGTCAGCAGAATGTCCGCAGGCGAATTTGCGCCTTCCGCTTCCATGCGCGCAATCAGCTCATCCGCTTTGCCTTCGATGCGGTTGATCTTGATGCCGGTGGCGTCTTCAAAGTCGGAATACAGCCGTTCGTCGGTGTCGTAGTGACGTGATGAATAAAGGTTCAGCTCACCTTCGGCGACCGCTGATGTGGCGATCAGAGCCGTCAGGGCAGCGGTGAGGCAGGTCGTGGATCTCAACATGGTGTCTCCCAGAGTTGATTATTGTACACGGTAAAATCCGAGTGATTTACTCAATTAAAGCAATGCAACCTTTTTGCAAGAAAAACCGGAAACAACCGACCAAATCGGCAGGGTTTGAAACGGATGAGCGATCGACTACGTTCGTGTCATGTCAAAAGTCGTTTCGAATAAGACGAAATTGCCTGCCGGGGGCGGTGATTTTGCGCTTGCTTCCCTGTCGGTCGGAATTTTTCTGAACGACCAACCGGGTCACCGGTTTGCGCATGGCAGCTCGCGGACGATTCACAAACCCCTGTACAAAAACCAAGGATGGATTCTTCCGGGTGGCAGCAACGGGGTGTGTGAATATGACGATGTACTTGAATTCGTCATGGTCAGTCTGGACGACGATATCCTGAAGGAATTCGACATTGATCCTGATTTCGATTTCCATCCGATTATCGGAGACATTGATCCGCTGCTGGTGAACCTTAGCATGACTGCCAGTCAGGGCACCGGCGGTGGTACGCTGTACCGCGAAACAATCCAGCGGGCCTTGGCTGCACAGATTGTAGAAACCATCCGACCGGCGCCTGACTGGCATCGGGATATCGACGATACCCGGCTGATCCGGGTGCTGGATTATATCCATGACAATCTGGGCGCAGATCTGTCGTTGAACGCGATGGCTGATCTGGCAGCAATGAGTGCCACGCATTTTTCCAAGGCGTTCAAAAAGGAAATTGGCGTTTCACCGCTGCAATACGTAATCGCGCAACGGTTGGAGCTTGCGTCCGTCCTGCTGCGTAATTCTCATTTAAGTGTTGCGGAAATCGCGTGGCGGGTGGGGTATCAGGATGTCAGCCGCTTTGGACAGCATTTCAAGCGTAAGTTCCAGATGACGCCGGCTGCGTTCCGGGCAATCTGAAACTGCCCGGACCCGGTGTCGCGCAACCGGCCCTACTGGCTGGATGCGGCGCGTTCAGCGGCAACGCCCACAAGGGCACGATCCCCGGTTTCCCACAGGGCTGTCATGGTCAGCGATGTCACCAACCAGCGATCACCGTCCTGCTGCAACTGATAGGTATAACGCCCGCCCAGCGTCCATAATGCATCTTCAATGCGGTGCGTTGCGGTGAAATCAGCCTCGGCAGTGGCGCGATCGCCGTCCAGCGCAATGATGGCTTCGTTGGTGACCATGTGATGCGTGCTGTCAAATCCAGGCAGAAAACCGGACCAGGCTGCGATCAGGTCACTGGCCGATTGTGTGGTCGGATCTCCGCCCCAAAGACTGGTGTAATCGGTGGTTACAGTTTCAGCAAACGCGCCACGGACACGGTCCCAATCGTGCCGGTCGGCACCAGCGGCGATATCTGTAATCGACCGATTGATGCTTGCCTGATCGGCACAGGCAAGGGTTCCTGCCAGGGTCGCCATCGCGGCGGTTGAGATCAATTTGTTCATCATTTTCGTACATCCCGTAAGAAAGTTGAAGCAAGCAAATCCTGCATTCGGTCACTTGGCCAAACGTTCGGGCAGGGGCGCGAGCTGATATTGCGACCAAAAGAATGCGTTCGCTGTGTCTTGATCGGCAGACAGGTTCGTTGCTTCGACAATTTTTCCGTTCTCGATGCGGTAGACCAATGCCCAGATCGTGTCGACATTGACCGCACCTTCGACGTTCGACCAGCCGCGGTGAATATCCACCACATGAGTATCATCGGCTCCGAAATAGATTGGTTCAGCCTGAAACCCGGCCGAGCCAAGCTGCTCAAAAAAGGCCAGAACCTCGGCCCGTCCCTGTTTGGTGCCGCTGAGTGGATGGCGGCCGGGGATGTGCCAGCGCACATCCTCGTCCATCACGGCGGCAATCCCATCCAGATCATTCTGGCCATATGCAGCAAAGAAATCCTGAACGGTTTTGATATTCTCTTCGGGCGTCGCGGCCATTGTCATGCCTCCGATCAGCAGTGTGGTTGAGGTCAGACAGAGTGCCAGCAGGGGTTTCATCCTTGCTCTCCTGTCTGATGGAAGTGGTTGGCCATTGCGTCGGCAGCACGTGTGACGTCTTCGGGGTTGTCGTAAAAGTCGAATTGGGTCACGCCTTCGAGCCATTGCATGGTCGCGTCCCCTGCAAATCCGTCCAGAAAGCGACGCACGCCTTGCGGAATTGCGGCACTTTCCGAGTGCACGATGGCCAGCGGTTTATCCAGACGCTGTGGATTGTCAGCCGGATGGTAGGTCAGCCAGCCTTCCCAGCCGGCATTATTCCATTGGTTGTCATATTCCGGGATCGCGCCGCGGTCGGCCTCGTAATAATAGCCGCCGATTGGCATCAGAACACCGTCCGCACCTTCGGGACCAGCGGCCGGAATGATCTGCCCGCCTGCGGCCTTGGCCGCCCGCGACAGATCAATCAGACCGGAAACGCCGTCGGCACCGCCGTAAACCGTTTCAACGATCTTGCCGTTTTGCAGCCACGGGGCCACCAGACCAACACGTTGAACAAGCGGATTGCCCGCAACCGCATCGACCATGTAGCCGGCAGATGCGCAGATGCCCAACCCATTGATCTGCGCGGCATCAACTTCGGGTAGGGTTGCAAGAGTTTCGAATGCTCTGACAATATCCGAGGTCTTTGCCGCAGGACTTTCGACAAAGCGAACACCATCCGGCAGGTCGCCGGACTTGCCCCACCCCCGGAAATCAAACGTGAATGCAGCAAAGCCGCGTTCTACCATCTCGCGGGCGTAGTTCGCGGGCATCTGCTCTTGCACGGATGTCCATGCACCGGTCACGACGACAGCGGGCAGCGGCGTGCCGTCATGGTCTTCTGGAAGGTACAAGGTGCCTGACAAGGTGACGCCTTGATTCTCGAAGGTGACGGTGCGGGTTTCAATATCGGCCAGAGCGGTGGTTGCCATCAGGGCGGTTACTGTACTGAATGCGGCGCGTTTCATGTTGCTCTCCATCCTTGGATTGATCAGATCTTCTGCGGACAAGATGCCAATCCAGGCACTGCGTGTGAGGCGCGATTCCTGTCATTTGTTATGCGTTTCCTGTCGAACGTCGCCGTCATTGTGGATCGTTGCGCGATGGGCATATGATCAAGCCCGGAACCTGAGCTTGAGGCCGGAACGTCATGCGCGATATTGATGAGCTTAAAAACTGGCTGATCTCGGAAGGTCGCATTCTTGCCGACGAAACCGAAATTGTGACTCGCTATTGCGAGGGACTGCAACAGCTGGGCGTCCCGCTGTCGCGCGTACGGGTCGGTCAGAATTATTCCAATCCGCTGATCAGCGCCTGGGGCATACTCTGGTCGCCGGAAGGATCAGGAAAGTACACGGTTCCGATCGAAATCCGGGTTTCGAGCGCCTGGCATGGCAGCCCTTTTCAGTATGTGGTCAATTCACGAGAGTGTCTGCGCAAGCGCTTGACGGAGCTGAACCTCGAGATCGAGCACGAGGTTTTTTCCGAACTGTTAGCCGACGGTGCCACGGACTTTTTGGCAATGCCCTTGGAATACGGAGACGGTTCGGTTCAGGGGTCAAGCTTTTGCACCGGTCACATCAACGGGTTTTCAGATCGGGATATTGAGTATCTGAAAGACACCCGACATGCCTTGTCAGCAGCGTTGGAGCCGACTGCAATGCGGGAATCGCAGGCCAGCCTGCTGAGAACATATCTTGGGGATGGTGCGGCGCAGGAAATCGGCAATGGCCTGATAAAACGAGGGGAACACAAATCCGTCTCTGCCGCCATCCTGTTCGCCGATTTGCGCGGTTTTACGGCCAAATCTGAGATCTGGCCCGAACCAAAGCTGCTGGAGATTATGGGCGATTACTTTGAAATGGTCGTGGGTCCGATCCGGGAAAACGGCGGTGATGTCCTGAAGTTCATGGGTGACGGCGTTCTTGCCATATTTGAGGCAACGCAAGCGCCCGGGCCAACCTGCGAAGCCGCGATTGCCGCCGCAACCCAGTCTCTGCAACGGCTTGAGGCTTATAACAAGACCGCCCGCAACAACCATCAGGAAGAAATCGCTTTTGTCATTGGTATCGATTTCGGCACCGTTACCTTCGGCAACATCGGCAGCCCGGACCGGCTGGACTTTACAGTTGTCGGATCAGCCGTGAATGTCGCAAGCCGCGTTCAGGGTCTGTGCAAAAATCTGAACGAAACGCTTCTGGTGACAACCGACGTACAAAAGTACATCCAGACGGCAACCCAGTCGCTGGGAAGTCATGCGCTGAAAGGTCTGGGGGAAGAAGTCGAAGTTTTCCGCATCTCCGCGCCCGGCGGCTAGGCCCAATCGCATGTTCCTGCGCACGCGCGAGTCTGGTCGGAACGAAAAAAACCGCGCAGCCCTGCGCGGTTTTTCAAATTAATAAGTGTGGCTTTCAGCCCTGACGCGCTTTGAACTTGCGCTGCGTCTTGTTGATCACGTAGACGCGGCCTTTACGACGCACAACCCGGCAGTCGCGGTGCCGGTTCTTGAGCGAGCGGAGCGAGTTCTTGACCTTCATTGGTCTGTCTCCAATCTGCGGCGCCTGTATCAAGGACGTGGCCAGCGCCTGGGTTAACGGGTGTTCCGGCAACCCGGAACAATGAAACGATGGTGGGCGGTACAAGGATCGAACTTGTGACCCCTTCGATGTCAACGAAGTGCTCTACCGCTGAGCTAACCGCCCACGAACCTTTGCGCACCGTGCCCCACAACGAAATGGGGCGCGGAAAGCCGCGCCGGTAGCGGGGTCTATAAAAGGAGTCGCAATAGGGTTCAAGGGGTTTGGAAGAACTATTTTCCGGTCTATGTTACGGGCGAACACGGAGGTAACATGGCGAACGCAGCCTTTTTTTTGGACATGCCGGAAAACCGCAACTCATGCGTGGTTTTTTCTTCGCCACATAGCGGACGGGACTATCCCGAGACGCTGTTGAAGCGCACGGTGCTGAACCAGAATGTGATTCGGTCTTCGGAAGATGCCTTTGTCGATCAACTGTTCGCGTCGGCCTCGGATTTCGGGGCGCCCGTGATCAAAGCTGCCGTGCCGCGCGCCTATATTGATCTGAACCGCAGCGCAGACGAACTGGACCCCGCCCTTATTCAAGGCGCCCGGCGGCACGGGCACAATCCGCGCGTGGCCTCGGGGCTGGGTGTTATTCCGCGCGTGGTCGCCAACGGGCGCGCGATTTATCGTGGCAAGTTGACCATGGATGAGGCCCGGCTGCGCATCGACACATATTGGCGGCCCTATCACGCAAGACTGAAATCGCTTTTGGCCGAGGCACATACGTCGTTCGGGCGGGCAATCCTGGTTGATTGTCATTCGATGCCGCATGAGGCGGTCGCCATGGCCAGCACAACACGCAGCAAACGCCCGGAGATTGTATTGGGCGACAGGTTCGGCGCATCGGCTGCGGGCGAGATTGTCGATCGGATCGAGGCCGCGTTTGTGTCGGCGGGCCTGGTCGTGGCCCGCAATGCCCCGTTTGCGGGTGCGTATGTGACGCAAACCTACGGACGTCCCGGTCGACAGCAACATGCCGTTCAGGTCGAGATCGACCGGGCGTTGTACATGGATGAAGACGAGATCACACCCAACGGAAACTTTATGGAATTCTCAAGGATCCTGCGACAGGTAGTGGCAGAAATCGCCAGTATCGGCGCCAAACCGGAACGTCTGGCCGCCGAGTAGGGCCTATCGCAGTGCGCGGCCCTTTACGATGGCGTCCGCTCCGAACCGTTCGCGTATCTTGTCGGTCGCCCGTTCGGCCTGAGATCGGCGGGCCGCTCCGGGATCCAGCAGATCGCCCGAGATATCGGCCTGATCTGCCGGGCACAGATCTGACAAACCACATCCCAGCAAACGGTAAGGGCCCTGATCGCCCACCTGATCGTACAAGCTGCGCGCGGTTCTGTAGATTTTGTCCGCAATCTGCGTGGGATCGCGCAATGACACCCGCCGTGTCAGGATTTTGTGATTGGCCTTTTTCAGCTTTAGCGTAACGACCCGGCCCGCCAGCTCTTTTGCCTTGGCACGGTCGGACACTTTCAAGGCCATGCGCCAAAGGTGACCGTCCAGAATATCCGTGCTGCCGGTATCCTCGTAAAAAGTGGTTTCGTTGCTGATGGATTTCATTGGCTCATGTGCGGATACGCGTCTTTTGTCCTGACCGCGGGCCAGATGCCATAGGCGATAGCCCATCGACCCGAACCGCGCTGTCAGCGCCTCTTGATCCCATCGCAGCAGATCGGAAAAGGTACGGATCCCGGCGCGATCCAGCGAATCCTGCGCCGCTGGACCAATACCCCAGATCAAACGCACCGGTTTTTCATTCAGAAACGCGGCTGTCTCGGCCTTGCCGATGACCGAAAATCCGCGGGGTTTGTCCAGGTCCGAGGCGACCTTGGCCAGGAATTTGTTGTGGCTCAGGCCGATCGATCCGGTCAGGCCCAACTCATCCTTCATGCGTTTGACCAGCCGGGCCAACATCACAGCAGGTGGGGCGCCATGCAGACGCTCGGTTCCCGACAGGTCCATGAACGCCTCGTCCAGCGACAGCGGTTCGACATCCGGGGTCAATTCATCCATCATCGTGCGGATTTCCCGTGACACCTGCGCATATACTGACATGCGCGGCTTGATGACCACTGCGTCCGGGCAGTGTTGCAGTGCCTTGAACATCGGCATTGCCGAGCGCACGCCCCGAATCCGGGCCACGTAACAAGCTGTTGAAACAACCCCGCGCTTTCCGCCGCCGATGATCACGGGTTTGTCCGCCAGATCGGGATTGTCGCGTTTTTCGACCGAGGCATAAAAGGCGTCGCAATCCATATGTGCGATCGATAAGTCAAACAGCTCCGGATGGGTTTTGATGCGCGGACTGCCGCAGTTGGGGCAACGGCGCGCATCGTCTACAACAGTCAGGCAATCTTGGCAAAGACCAGGCATTCGCGTCCTCGCGCGTTACGCGGATGGTTTGGCATAGTGTTATACCATTGGCTCTGGCGGATCAAAGATACACCGTCGCAATCACATTGATTTAAAAGAAGACCCCCCGCGTGCGCTGCGGGGGGAGGTAACGAACCTCAGGAAGACACGGTTCGTTGGGGAGTGTTTCGTCCCCAGAATCGCGCAAAACTCTATATTTAGATAGGCCGAAGCCTGATAACGCTAAACTTACGGCTGGCCTGTGTATTTTCGGGCACAGCTTCAAAATCCCGAAACGCACAAAAAACTGACCTAACGTCAAGAAAAGGCACATCTTTACCGCGCCAAAGACAGTCTGATTCCCGCCGGGGTTCAATGCCTTGTCAAAGAATTTAACTCGTTCAGAACTGCCTGAGCGGCGGCTTTGGGGTTGTCGGCCTGATAAATCGGACGCCCTACAACGATGTGATCCGCTCCGTCCCGAATGGCGGATTCCGGAGTTGCCACGCGTTTTTGATCGCCTGTGGCGGCGCCTTGCGGACGCACGCCGGGTGTCACGATCAGCCTGCCTTCGGCCTCGGGCAGGGCGCGGATCAGGGCGGCCTCTTGCGGGCTGGCAATCACACCGTCAGCGCCGGCCTCGAACGCGTTGGCGGCGCGTTCAACCACAAGGTCCTGAACCTTGCCCGCCTTGATCAGGTTTGCGTCCAGATCATCGCGACCTAGCGATGTCAGGATCGTCACGCCCAGGATTTTCAGGTCCGTCCCCGTAGCCCCCTGTTTTGCCGCATGCACAACCTGCGGATCGCCATGGACTGTCAGAAAATCGAGATCGAACTGAGCCAGCCCCCGTACCGCGTTTTCCACCGTGTTTCCTATGTCGAACAGTTTCATATCCAGAAAGATGCGTTTACCGTGATCGTGCTTTAACTCGTTGGCCAGCGCCAGCCCGCCCCCGGTCAGCATGCCCAGGCCGATTTTATAGAATGACACGGCGTCTCCCAGTTTTTCGGCCATAGCAAGGCCCTGCAATGCGTTTGGTACATCAAGGGCAACAATCAGGCGGTCATCGGACATGGGGGGCTCCTTTGTGGCAAACGCCTGCGTCCTATCGGGTTCAAAAGCGTCTGTCCACGCAAAGTGAGGGGTCTGTGATACACTCATCTTGGTTTTTGGAAAGGATCACAGATGCAGACCCGTTTCGTATTTTGCCTGGTCTTGGCCGCTTGTCAGCAGACCCCGTCGGAAACAGCGGTGAATGCGGTCACCTCGCCGACCGACGATCTGCGGTTCGTTGGCGGCTATCGCGCCACGGATGATGACTGCCAACTGACAGGCGAAACCGCGTTTACCGTCAATTTTCTGGATGATGCCGCTGATCTTGTGTCCTGCCCGACGGACAGTGATGCCGCACAGTCGCTTGTTGCGATGTTCGGTGCGATTCAGGTTGCGCAAACAAGCGGTTACACGGTCTACACGGTGCCCCGGCGCTAGTATTTCCGCAACGCCCAGATTGCATTGATCGAAATGAGAGCCAGACCCGACAGCTCTAATAGCCAGTTCATGCGTATGGACATGAAATCAGCATTGATCAGAGCGTCAAAGTTGTGAAAACCGGCGGCGCGGATCAGCACAAAGCAGATCAGAAAGATAAATCCAATCAGGGCTATACCGATTTGACCCAAATGTTGTCGCAATCCCCAAAGGCTGAGGAGCCCGATCATCAGGCCAAGAACGGCAATTGCCAGGATAAACAGTAATTGTACCACCCGGCGATCCTCGTACCAGCCTTGCATCTGCGACAGGCAGCGCGCGGCCGCAGTCAGCGCGGATTGCAAATCAAGCTGCTTGTTGAACATAAGCGCAATCAGCAACAGCGTTAGCGCGATCCAGAACAGCCGCACAATGCGGTCGCCGGACTTTCGCGCGGCCGAAAATCCAAGGATCGCGGTGATCCCATAAGCAAGAACCGTAAGCCAGCCCACAACGCTGGGATCACCAATTTCAGGTGACCATTGCCGAGATACACAGGCGTTCAGTGCGTCGAATGAGATCATTTACCGGCCTTTTGCGCAAAACGCCTTACGATATCGAAAAACGTTATTCTTATCATAAAGTTGTAATTTTCCACAGCAGATACCCCGTTGCAGCATAGCGGCTGTGTTATTGTGGGCAAAGGGACTTGAATACACAGCGGGATTTCCCAGATTGAACCTAAGGCCCAAGACGATGCGTGCCGCCAGGCGGGCGCATCAAACAGGGGCGCTTATGAAAGGAGAATAACATGGACTTGAACAAGTTCACCGAGCGGGCACGCGGTTTCGTGCAGGCGGCGCAAACCATTGCACTGCGCGAGGGGCACCAGAG
>JBCCIK010000068.1:0-17851 GCA_039028255.1 Pseudomonadota bacterium
TTGTCCGGCGAGATATCGCGATGCAGCATGCCGCTTTGATGGATGAACGACACCGCTGACAGCATTTTTTCGGTCACCTGAACAATAAAGTCCGGACCAGCATCGTTTTCGGGGTTTTCGACGTAATCCAACAGGTCGCACCCGCGGATCAGGTCCATCGCGATGTATGCGGTGTTGTTGTCCTCGAACACCTGATGCACATCGACGATGTTGGGATGCACCAGCCGGGCGTGATTGCGTGCTTCCTGAATGAACAAATCGATAATGGCGCGCAGGTCTTCCTTGTGGGCAGGATCGCCGGGTTCAACCAGATCGCCGTTGCGGCGGCAAAGCGCGCCCGGAAAACACTCTTTGATCACCACATCGCGTTCCAGACTGTCCCGCGCAAGGTAGGTGATTCCAAACCCGCCATTGCTGAGATACCGAAGGATTTCATATTGCCCGCGCAGCAGTTTTGCTCCGGGTTGCAGGCCTTCGATTTTTGGTTCGTCGTGCGATGCACCGACAGCCTGGTTGTGGCTCATTTCTGTTCGCCCGTTCTATTCGTTTTGCGGTTTTAAAGATGGGCAATCTGCCCGCGAAACTCACAACCAAACACAACCGCAGGACACTTGAGTTTGGTTAGACGTTTCAAATTTGACTTTAATGGGGCCGCCGCATGGCTTCACTAAGAATCGTTTTTCGACGAAAACAATATGTCGAGGCTGTGACTAAAGTGGCTACAATATGTGCGATCTTTGCGTATGAAATCCGAGAACTGAATTCGAATCCATCACGCTTGGTCCACGATTTCGAAACAATGAAAGCGCGATTCCACCGGTATTCGAATCGCGGCATTTCAAGAGCGTGAATGTGACGGGATCAGGTGCCGGTCCTGGGTCGGGCATCAGCCAGGGTGCTGCCGGCCCAGGCAAGGCTGTCGCTCAGCTGTGCAAGGATGCTGACTGCATCCTTCAAAGGCGTTTCGCCACTTTCGAACTGCAACAGCAGCAAGAGGTCCGTGGCCTTTTCGAATTCTCCGGGTATCCAGCCAGCTTCGGGGGAAATTTCACCACCCTGCTCAAGTCGCTCGGCAAAGTCTTCGACGACTTCCTGACAGCTTTGCAGAAATGCCGCCGGATCAATCTGATCCGTTCCGCTCAGGTCTTCGCGGATGCTGGTCAAAGCGGCAAGCCAGTCTTCGAGAATTGGGTTGTTCACCAAAGGGACGGCCGGCACGGGTGCAACCTGAGTCAGCAGCTTGTCATCGGCCTCGGCATCCTGATCCTGTAGCCCGTCGAGAACCGGCAGGAATTTGTCAGCGATGTCCCGACGCGCCGTCTCAAGATCGGTTTGGCGACGGATCGAAGCAATCTCCAACACCTGCTCGGCCAGCGCTTGGCCACCACAGGTTTGCCAAAGGTTGAAATCGGGCTCGGGCTCTTGTGACATGGCTTTGACGGCAACGGGTGTGCCAATGGGCACCACCGCCCGGAACATCCCCTCTTTCTCTTTGTCCAGACGGGCCACAACGCGATCCAGCGCGTCGCGCACCGGGGGCAGGTCAGCATGGGTGACGGCAAGCAGACTGTTGCCCCGCAATTCGCCCGGAACCTGAGACCACAGATGGCGTTCCGTTTCGCGCCAGGCGCTGGTTCCGTTGGTGCACCAAATGGCGCAATCGACGAATTTCAACAGTTCAAGCGTCTCTTTGTACGTCTCATCCAAGGCGCCCGATCCGGGCAGATCGAACAACGAGACTTCGCGCAGGGCAGGGGTGTTCAACCCGACCGATATAAAATCGGGATTATCGCGTGCCGCCTTTTCCAGCACAATTCCGGAATAGGTTCTGGGTTCCTTGTCCCACCAGCCTACAGTTGTTTCCGGCGCATCCGCATAGGCCACGATAACCAGCGGCAGCTTGAGGTGTTGCGGCCCGGTCGGCAATATATCGGCCCCGGCCAGCATATTGGCAAGGCTGGACTTGCCCGCCCCGAACTCTCCTGCGAACCCGATATTGACCGAATTGGACAAACGTTCCGCATGCGCCAGCGCCAGTTTACGCATCTCTGACAGCGCGGCATCAGGCGGCATTGCCTCTGTCGCGCTCAGGAAACGCTCCAACAGGCGCACTTCCTGTTCTGTTCCGGGAAATTCAATCATTCCGCAGCCTTCGCTTGCCTTTCTTGTGCTTCACCCGGTCCAAACACGGTCTCCAGCTCGGCCGAAATCCGACGGGCGCGGTCGAACGCGTCTTGCGCCTCGGCCTTTGCGTTTGTTGTGCCTTTGCCGGTTCGATGCTCAAGATACCCTGCCAGCAGCGCCATGTAATGGTCCAGAACGGTGCTGAGCCTTTCTAACAGATTTTCCCGTGCTGTATCTATCAGATCATCTCCGATCAGCTCGAATTCCTGCACGATCATGCGCTCGGCGCGCGCCACAACGCTTTTGCGCGAAATCAGGCGGGACAGCCAGTTGACCCGCAGCTCTACCGTGATCCCGCGGGTCAGCGCAGTTGTGTCAGGCCGGAACCACCGCACAGCGCTGGTGTTCATGCGGTTATCACTGGGGTCCTGCCAACCGGGCAGGGCGCGCAGTGCCGCGTTGCTTTGCATGTCGATCGTGTAAAGCTCGCTCAGCATGCGCTGGCGGATGACCTGAGTGGCGCCCTGGATAAGCTCGCGCATGCGGTCACGCAGCGGTGTAAAATTCAGCTCGGTCTCAGCGCCCTTTGCCAGCAGCGGAGATTGCCCGTCAGGACCCCGCACCACAGCAGACACGGCCTCGGCCACGGTGTCATCCATCACACCGCGCAGATTGGCAAGAACATCGTCCATGTCCTGAGACATCTGCTGGGTTTTTTCGGCGATCAGCTGCCGCAACTCATCCAGTGTCTTGTCATTTTCGTCAAAGCTGTCTGTCTGCGCATCTGTGTCGTCCTGAAGATTGCGCAGATGGATTTGCGAACGTTCCAGTTCGCCTTGCGCAAAACTGTTCAGGTGCTGCCAGGCCATACGCAACTGTTCGCTGCGCGGACCGTCCGCCAAGGCCTGGGTCACATGGCGGCGCAGATCCGGCAACCCCGAGGCAATCATTGCTGCAAAGCGCAAAACGGCCTCGCGGCTGATTGGTCCGGGGCCCTGTTTGATGTCTTGCACACCATCCAGATACTGTTTCATCTGCTCGGGATGTGCACGCAGCCAAGCCAATACATGATCGTGATTAACGCCGGTCTCGTCCCCGGTCAGCGCGTAATGCGCCCATTGCGCGCTGCCCATCAGGACGTCGATATCCGCGTTGCCAAGCGCCTTTTCCAATCCGTCCAGCACGTCCTTTCGTACTTTGCCGGCGTCCTCGGCACCGCCACCCAGTTCATCCACACGGTTGATGAAAACAACAATCTGGCCCAGCTCAAGCGCCTGCATTAGACGAAACAGTTTCAGATCCGCCCGGGACAACGCCTGATGGGCTGACAGAACCACCACAAAAAAATCCGACTCTTTCAGATATTGGCGCGAGATTTCCTCGCGGATCAACAGCGGGTCGTTGACGCCGGGCGTGTCGGTGACCGTCAGGGGAAAGGGGAAATGACCGATGTCCAGATAGACCTCGGCCTTGCGGGTGATGTCGCTGTACAGCCCACGGTCCGAGCCCGGATCGTGGGTCTCCTCGTCAGCGGGATCGTCACCTGCACAGACATATCGCGCCAGATCGTCCGAGGTCAGTTCCTCCAGATCATGATGCTGACCCAGCAATTGTTCATAGCTGTCCCCCAGTCGCAGGCGGGCGCGGGTTTTCATCGCCTCGACCTGCTCTTCGATCATCTCGCGCTTATAGCTGTCCTCGTCATCGGGAAACATGTTGCGCAGTTCTTCACCTTCGGCGATCAGCGCATGCCATTGGTGATTGTCAAAGAAATGAAATTCGGCCCCGTTGGTTCGCCCCGAAGGATGGCCGAAATGCATATCTGTGATGACGGTCGTCCAGGGGTTCACATCTGAGGGCAGATATTCGGCCTGACCGGTAAAACCGTTGATCAGGCGCGATTTACCAGCTTTGATCTGACCAACAAAAGCGATCGAAGGCTTCAGGTCGGACAGGTCACCGATAATGCGCGAGATAAACTGCCGGGTCTCGTCATGGCTTGTCTCATTCATATCTTCGGCGATGCGAATAAGTTCGCGGCGGCTGGGTTCACTCATAACTCACAATCCTTAAATACAGAAAAGGCAGATGGAATTCTTATTAATTTTTAGATACTTGACGGCTTTCATGACAACGCCTCCAAGCTTTTGCGCCACAGGCTTACAATTGCGCCCAGCTTGCGGGCGTCATGTGTGGCAATGGCGATCTGTTCGTCATTTTTCAAAACAGCAACACCGGTACCCTTGCCGCCCGATGGGCGCATAACGATAAGCTGAGGGCCGTTCAGAACAGGTGCGGTATCGGCGTCCCATCCGGCCAGATCAGCGGCAAGCCCGGCCAGCAGATCTGCGTCGGGCTGAATGTCGGGCCGACCAGAGGCGCGCAATTTGGTGCCAGCCGGGGTGTTGGCTAACACGCATGCGGTTGCGATCTTTTCCGCGCCTTCAAAAAACACTTCGGCCAAAGCGTCGGCTTTAGCTGCCGGCGCTGCATCCCCCGTCTGCTCGATGACGTCCGGCACGACTGACACGATCGGTTCCGCAGTGGGTTCAACGTCCGCACAGGCAGCTTCAATTTCGCTGAGTGTGATACCCACATCGTCCGCTTCCATCACAGCGTCGGGTTTCATGGATGAAACCAGTACCGGGGTTGGGGCGGTCGCGATATCCGTTAACAGGGTCGCCAGTTTTTCCGCCAAAGCCGCGCGCGGTTCGGTTTCGAAATCCGGGACCGCACCGGATCTGACGCGGGCCACATCCGTGACCCGGGAATTATTTACCTCTATCGCAAGACAATCACCATTTGCGGCCAGGAACTCCAACCGACGGGGCAGAACGGTTCCGCGAATGGCGCGCAGGATATTCGCGCGGCGCGACAGGGCCGTGTCGCCCTCAATCGTCACAGCAGGATCGAGTCGGGGCACCATGACGCGCCCGATATCTTCAAGCATGTCGCGTATATCTGTGTCCATCATGCCGTGACCCCCTCTGGTCCAGCTTAAACCGCAGCCGCTACAGCCCCCAGACTGAGATGCGATTTCGTAAGCGCCAGCCCGACATTGGCGCTGTTGTTGCAAATATAGCAGACCACATGGTCGGGATATTCCCGGGTCCGCAGAAAGATGGTCAGACGGTCCTTTGAAAACACCGCAATTTCCCCAAATCCCGGTATTTCAGGTTCTTCCGCCCCTGCCTCTTTCAACAAGGATTCAAAGGCACGCACACCGCGCCCCTGAAACAGATTGGCGACCGCAAGCGCGAGAACATCCAGTAATTCTGCATTTTCCGCATCTGTCGCAGTTGTTCCCAGCAACATGCCCGTTTCCATATCGACATACCCGGCTGCAACGCAGTCGGGTATGGTTTCAAGGGCCGTGGACAATGCAGTTTCGATAGACATCGAGCGGTGATTTCCGTGCTAGTTTGTTCGAACATATGAATTTACCGGTTCAAAAAACATGCCATTCCGCCCCGCTGTTTTCCCCGGCTTTTGGAAGCGATCTGAGTGTGTCCTGCGTGAGCCGCGTGTTATGTTCAAGCGCGATCTGGTCGAACTCTTTCAAAAAGGCCAGAAACGCGGCTTTCAAATCGTCGGTATCCTGTGGCAGAGAGCCTGCATTTGCGATTTCCAACCACATCTCTGACGCCTTCAATGGTGCACCAACTGGCACATCCGGCATCCCGCCCAGCGTATCGGCGGTTTTTTCAGGGTCCTCGGATACGGGCGGTGGCGCGCTGACCTCGATCAGCCCGTTTGTTTCCGGCTCGGGCTCGTAATCGTCCACGTCTGTTCCGGGCTGATTTGCCATCAGGGCCGTTATCGAGGAAACCGATACTTCGATACCGCGCTCTTCGGATTGGTCTGTGGTTTCATCAATGCTGCTATCGGGTTCATCCTGCATGGCCGTACTGACGGACGCCAGCACATCGTCCGGGCCTTGATCTTCGTCCAGGCTCTGCGATGTCAACAGGTTGTCGATATCATCATCCTGCGCGGCATCTTGGCGACCCGGAATTTCCAGTACGTCCGGCGGGACCTCAGGGTCCGCAAGCATGTCGATGTCAAGTCGGGCATCTGCGGAATCGCGGAAAAACGCGCGCAGATCGTCATCCTCTGTGTCGTCCGAGTGATCCGCCAAAGGTGACATCCCGGCGCGCAAACGTTCGGCTTCTTCCGCATCTATCCGCGGGCGTTCGGTGTCGTCTGTGCGCCGCTCGACCCGTGCAGGCCGCACCGGAAAAGAAGTCACAACCACATTTTCAATCTGCGATTGTTCGGTTGCTTCGCCCACAGGGTTCACTAGCTTCAAAGGTGTGGTCTGAGTTGCTGTCTCGCCAGATTCGGAATCAGATGTTTTTCGGGACGGGCGCAAAGGCCGGACCTTGGGGCCGCCGGACAGGCTTTTATCGATCTGATATCGCGTCAGCATATCCGCCCGATTGTCCATAATCTGCTCGGTGATCTGTAAAAAGCTGTCTATCATCTTGCCGCCACCACTGCGCGACCACAGCTCTGCGTTTCCGGTCTTGTCACGTGCGACGATCGCGTCACGGGCCGAAAACAGGATTGATCGATTGAACAGATGTCCCGCCTCGCGATTGATCCGGCGCAGCACCTTCTGGCGATCCTTCTGACCCAACGCATCCGCGCGCGTCACCAGCAACAACGAATTGGTCTGCAACCGCTCAGGCAGCGACACCCAGGTCGCGCGCTCGGTCTCGCGCCAGGCCTGAGTTGCATGGGTACACCACAGGACACCATTGGCCTGCCCGACAGCACGCCGCCAGACATCGGTCGAAATCTTAGGATCGGAAATACCAGGCGTGTCGATCAGATCAACAGCTTCCAGGATATCGGCCTTTAGAAAAATTCGTACAAACTGCGCGTCGTTCACGCCAACAGAGTCCAACCGATCCAGCGCAATGTCTTCGGTGCTGCCGTCATGACGCTGAATATACGCCGATTGATCGCCCCAACTGAACCAGACCGGCGGCAATTGAGTAGCGGTCACCTGCGTCGGCAGCGTCTGCGTGCGCAGCAGAAAATTCATCAGCGTGGATTTTCCGGCGCTGAACTCTCCCATAAGGGCAAATACCGGTTTGCGACGGGACCACTGCTCGATACGTTCCCATGCCTTCTGAGAGACAAAGCGGTTATGTGTGTCTTTTGCCATTTTTCTACTTATGCCGCTTCATTGCTAAGATCTTTGAGGATGTCGCCAAGGATTTCGTCGCGCGATTTCTGCGGCTGCAAGCCCGTCATCATTGCTGCATTCTGGTGCGCGTCCTTGTCAGCCGTGGCCGAGATATTCAGCAGCGTTTCCTTTTGCTCGCGCAGAAAGTCCGCAAGGATGGCGCGGACATTTTCCAGTACCGCCGCGATCTGGTTTTCTTCAATGTCCTTGGTGATCGCGTTCGCTTCGGATGCGATCAGTCGGGTATAGTCCGCAGCGTAGGCTTCAAACCCCTTGCGTCGTTGCCACCACCGGCGCCACCATGTACTTTGAAGATCCAGCGCAATGGTGCGCCCAATCCCAAGCGGGGGCGGTACACGCGGCACGATAGGTGCTTCGATGCTGAATTCACCCAGATGATTGCCCAACAGTTTCTGATACAGCATTTCAATGTCGGCAGCTGCCGAAGCATATAGTCCGCCAGCTTCTTTCCGCATCGCCCGGGCAAAGCTGAAATAGGCCGCTTTCTGCAAGGTGCGCAACCCGGCGGGATCATATTGCCAGGTGCCTTGTTCGCCGTTTTCTTCGAGATGAGCAATAAGCGAATCTGTCGCGCGCTTGACAAAGCTGGCTTCGGCGGACCGCAATCGGTCCAACACCTTGTCGCGCAGATTGGCTGTCAGTTCAGCAACCTTCTTTTCGTACTCGGCGGACACGGTCGCAATCGCATCTTCTGGCGTACTTCCGTCCAGATCACGGACAACACCTTCCCCGGCAGACAGTTTCTTGGCCACTGCCGTCGCACGGATCTGGCTGGCGATATTACGTGCACGGTGACGAACACGATCCAGCAAACGCGCACCCGCCCCCTCGGCGATCCTTTCGTTCATGGCCAGCAAAAGATCAGGAAAGCCGGACAGCGCCCAGACCTTGTCCAGTGACGGTGCCTCATCGCCAAACCCGGCGGCCAGATAGAAGGTGTTCAACGCTTCGCGAGAGTCTTCGGTCAGGATGTCCGGGTTGCCGGTCAACGCAGCCTCGGCCCAAAGTGCACTGCCGAATACTATGCTTGTGTTGGTGTCGATGTTGTTCTGTTTCAGGGTTTCGTGGATGCGGTCGCGGATTTCCGGAACCTGATTGACCGGGTCCGACAATTCGTCGATCCGGTTCACAAACAGCACGATCTGGCGATTTTCGAACTGAGCAATGATCCGCATCAGGGCCATGTCCATCGTGGTCAAAGCCTGGCTGGCCGCCAGTATCACAACACAGACCTCAGAGCCCCGCAGGCTGCGCAATGTGATCTGTTCGCGCACCATAAATGTGTCGTTTACACCGGGTGTATCGCACAGTTTCATGGAAATCGGATATTGAGGCATATCCAGGTAAAGTTCGGCTGACTTTGTGACGTCGGCAAATCGGCCTGTCTTTGGATCGATATCCGGATCGTCTTCGTCGCCCAGGCAAACATAACGCTGAATCAGTTCGGCGTCGAAGTAATCATATTGATGGCTTTGGCCCAGAATAAGATCGAAATGCTTGCCAAGCCGGTCCTCGGACTTGGATTTCATTTCAGCGATCTGGCGGCGGATGTCTTCCATTTCGTCATCCGCCCCGGCGCGGTTGGCCAATTCGCCCAGACGGCCGCCGCCGACCATCAGATTGTCCCATTCTTCCTGTTCGAAAAACGTGAATTTCGATTTTGTGTCGCCGGGTGGTCGCGTGTTGATGTTCAGCGTGGTCACCACCGACGTCCACGGGTTCACATCGGACGGCAAAAGAGCAGGCTGACCGGCAAGAATATTGACGATGGACGATTTGCCCGCCTTGACCTGGCCAACCAGCGTGATGCTGGCCGTGAAATTCTCCATCCGTGTTTTCAGCGTTGCCAATCGGGCCGATGATCGCGCATCCGCCACTTCTGTCAGTTGGTCGATCTGGGCCGTCAGCGACGTCATGGCGGACGTCATCGGCGCCAGAGCTTCGTTTCCGACGGACAAAAGGTGATCGTTTCGCGCCATAATCAGCCTCCGGTCCCGGTTGCGGCAATCCGTGTTTCCTGCCCAACAGGCCCGGCGGGCACACTGGTCAGCGTGTCGATCCGGGCAATCAGATCCAGGGCGTTGCCCAGAATCTCCGCTTCGGCTCGGGGCGTGATCGATTCATAAGCTCTGGCGTCGGCCAGAACCTCGATCGAATGGAACCGGTCACCGTTTTCCAGACAGGCGACACGGCGGCCGGTTGGGAACCCGTCAGCCTTCGAGGCCGGCAGCGGCATTCGGGCATTCGCCAGCATGTACAATTGTCCCGAATGGGTGCGCAGCGAAATTCCAAATCCCGTGTCAGGGTGATCACGATTCAGGGTTTTGAGTTCACCCAGAAAACTATCCCGAGCAAAGATGATAGCTTCTTGCTCGGCAGCAGCAGAGTTGATCAGATCGGTCACGGCAGAAAACCTTGTCCTGGAGTTGAGTAAAAAACTCGTACGGGGGTGCCAAGGCGGCGAAAAAGACTCATTAACTCCTGCTGACCAAGAAGCGCGTTCAAGACGGTGTTATTTTGACGCGAATAAGATTTTTTGACGGTTGAAATGTGTCAGCATTGCGACGCTGTCTTCAAAAGAATGCCTCAACCCTTACGGGTGAGGGGTCTGTTGCGTATTCCGTTCTTTGGATAAGTCAGGTTTTATGTCGAATTTTGCGCCTGAGTTCATGCGCTGCACCGGATCGGGCAAGGTGAAAATTAAGCGCCACCGCAACTGCCGATCTGTGAGATTCAGAACCAAAGCCCAATTTTTGTGCGCTGTTGACATCATGGTGCCCGTTGACCCTGCGGCCAAGACCGGCCTGAAACTGCTTGCACTGTCCATCGACGTCAATATGGTCTGAAAGTGTCATTTCGGCGGGAAGAGCGTGTTGAATTCAATCCAAAGCGATGGCTTGATCGCGGTTGCCAGACAGGGCTGCCCCGCAGCTTGAGCACAACGGTTCAACGTAGGGTCGTGTATCTGGGATTTGGAAAAACGATGAAGTCAGGGCGGTATCAATGCAAATGTGACGGCTAGATTCCATCAGCGCGGCGCCGCTTACCGACCGCGCAAGAGAAGCCTGTTTTTGTTTCCTTCCGACTTCTTTCATACGGCTTAACCTGGACCGAAACCTTCGCTGCATGGTTGTTCGAATTGGCGGTCGAACGGCGTTCATAAAGTTTGAAGCAGTTGTAATTTACCCCTCGCACTTGGATACAAGCTTTGTTATTCAGCGCCTCAGTCCGGTGCCCTGGTACCAGATTGCGGGTGTGGCGAAATTGGTAGACGCACCAGATTTAGGTTCTGGCGCCGCAAGGCGTGGGGGTTCAAGTCCCTCCACCCGCACCACTCTGATATTCAACTGAAAATTGCTATGAAACCTGAAGTGTAACCGCGCAGTTATCCCGATAGGCGCGCCAGATCGGCGCTGAGAGCGCGGGCTTCCGAGATACTACGTTGCAGCGCTTGCAACTGCGCCTCGGGCGTTGCGGCCTGAGGCGTTGAATTCAAAACCCGGTCGATCCGCGCGGATGTTGCCGCGTCAGTTCCGCCCAACGCATCGCGTTGCCCCAGAATTTTCAACTTCAGTTGCGCCAGATCGGATTCAGAGGTTCTGATCTGGTCCGCCAAAGCCTGATTGCGGACCTGCGCTGCGGCAACCTCACCTTCGGCCGTCTCGATGCGCTGATCATAAGCGCCGGTCGCGATGCCCGAGACACCTGAGAAAAATCCGCCTTCAGCCGGGTCAGTCGTGGTTTGGCACGCGGTCAGCAGCAAGCAGGGCAGGGCGGTCAGGCGCAATGCGGTGCGGCCCGTCATAGCGACGACGCCAGATCACCCGCGACCGCGCGCATCTGTGAAATCTGGTTGGACAATGCGGCAAGATCGCTGTCGATGGGTGACGCAGTCTGACCGCGGGCAATGGTCAGGCTACGCGCTTCGGTAAATTCCGCCTGCCGCTTTGTTGCGCCGTCTATGGCCAGTTCCATCTGGGCGAGGTTGCCGTTGGCTTCGGTCAGTTCGCGCTGCAATTGGGCCTGATCCACGGTCCCCGCTGCGACCTGCGCGTTCAGCGCATCCAGTTCTGCCTTTTGCGCGGCAAGAACCTGATTCATGACGTTGAGCGTGGTTTGCATCTCTGCAGCGTTCTGATCCAGGTCTTTTTTGATCTGCCGCAATCTGGATTCACGTCCCGCGTAACTTCTTTGGACAAATGCAACATAGGTCCCGGCCAAAGCACCCGCACCCAGCCCGATGGCGATGCCCGACCCAATGTCGTCAGAGCCGCCAAGACCAAAGCCAATTGCCCCGCCGGTGACGCCACCTGCAATCGCGCCTTGCAGGATGGTTTTTTGCATCACGGCGGCCTGTTTCGCCAGATCGGCTTCGGCCTGCGTGGAACCAGCGCCTGTGCTTGATACGGTTCCAGACGTGCTGCCTGTGTCGCACGCGCTCAGGCCGAACGAAACGGTGATCAGGGCCGCGATCAGCCGGGTGGAATAAGATCTGCGAGCCATTGGTAGCTTCCTTTTTTGCTGTCCTCGGCCTGCGCAATATGGCGCAGAAACAAGGCGGCATCGTTACTGATTTGCGCCCCGGTCTGTCCCAGATTACGTGAAGTGTCCGAGGTGTTGAAGATTCCCTGTTCCGGGTCATCGGGAAAAAAGATTACGGCGCGGTTCAGCAGTTCATCGTAATAGCTGCGGCTTTGATCCAGACGGCGCAGAATAATCCCGCGCGACCGGTAGATGTCGTACACGTCATTGCGGGCTTGCTGTAAAACCGGCAAAGCGTCATGGTTTGTGCGCGCAATTTCTTCAATCTGCGACAGCGCGTCTTCGGCGACTGTCAGGGTACGCTCGACGCTGCGCAGGGCCACGATGTCGGTGCGCAGGCTTTGCAGAGTTGTCGCCGCCAGAAAAACGGAAACCTGTGCTGCATCATCGAACAATCGTTCAGGCGTTGCCGTTTCCTGAGCGGGCAGGCGCCTGCGGTAACGATCCAGCGCCGGTTCCAGATTGCGGGTCTGCACTTCTGCTGACATCAAGCCAAGCGTGGCCAGAGCGGCCGCCACCTTGTCCGGCTCTGCGGTTGCCAGCGTTGCGCTGATCGGCGCAGCGGGGGCGGATTGCGCAGCGTTCAACGCGACAATCCGGTCGCGTGCAAAGGCGGCAAACAGCCCGTCTGGATAAAGGTCAAGATAGTCTTCGAAATCTTGCGCTTGAGCGCTGGCAGAAATGCTGCGCCAATGGGACAGATCGGCCTCGGTCCGATCCTGGGTCGTGGATGCTGACAAACCAGGGGCAAAGCTGTGCTCATCAAGTACAGACTCTTCAACCCACGGAACCTGACGCCCTTCGGTATCCAGAACAACCTGCTGGCGCACCCGTCCCAACATAAGCCGCACATCCAGATCAGGCGTCGCGATATGGTCTAACAGGCTGGCGGTGAAGACCGAGTTGTCGCCGACCCCGTCATAGGCCACATTGCCCGGATCCGTGGCATACGCGATCAACAGGCCCGCACCGCCGCGGATTCTGACCAGGCCTTGCTCGACAATGCCCTTGTCCGAAAACGGGTTGTTGCGGCACGCATCCAAAAGCAGAATTCCGACATCAGGACCGGCCCGGGCGATCACGTCGCGGACACGATCCATGGTCAGGGAACTGCTTTGCAACGCGCCCAGATCGCTACCGTTGAAACCGGTCCCGATCAGATGGTTTTGCCCGCCAATCTGAACCCCATGACCGGCATAGAAAAATACGGCCATTTCTGCACCTTGAGCGGAAACACCAAACTCATCCACGGCACGTTCCATGGCCAAAGCATCCTGATCCGTGGCTGTGGTGACCACAAATCCCAGTTCCGTCAGCGCGGTGTTCAGCGCGGCAACATCGTTGATGGGGTTGCGCAACGCCATGTCCGGCGCTGTATAATTCGAATTGCCGATCAAAAGCGCCACGCGCTTGGATGCTTCAGCCGGCACGGCTGCAATGATCAGACCAAAAAACAGCCAGACAGTCACAAAAACGCTGGGATCGAAACGACGGAACACCTTCATGGCCCGATCTTAGCGCATGCGGCGCGCAAATCCTATGTCTGCATGCGGTCCACTGCGTGTGATCCTTGGCTCAGATGTTTGGGGCATCGGGAAAGGTGATCCTAGCGTATTCCAAACTGTGCGTGCCGGGGTGATCAACGCAGCCGGTTCACATCCGGTTCAGCCGGTTTTCGTCATCAACAACATCCAGATGCGCCCCGCGCCCGGACCAGCGCCACAGAACCAGGTTCAGATCATCCTCGGTTGCGCCAACGGCGAAACTACGCACAAGCAGGCCGACAAAACCCTGACGAATGAGCTCTTTGGCAAACTCTTGTGTTGGCACCGGCTGGCGATCCAGCATTTTCGTACGCCACGCCGGATCCGCCAGCGTTTGAGGCGCTATATTCTCACGCTCCAGCGCCCGACTGTCCCGTGTGTCGAAAACCGGTCCCAGATCGGCGTGATAAGAGACGACCATCGTAGGTTGCAGGCTGCCGACCTGATTGGCTTCACGCAGCGTCGTTGTCTTGTCAATCGATGTGTAAAGGGCGGCTGTGCCTCGGGCGTTGAATCGGCCACCGTGATCGCGCGCGCCGCGCCCGGACAATGGGGTGCGGGCGTAAACCGGGTTCAGCGCGCGGTATAACGGACCAATATACCGTTGATCCTGCAACGGCATCAGGCATAGACGCCGGCATCAACCGCATCGACATAGTCCAGCACCTGTTGCGCTTTGCCTTCCTGTACCAGTTGCATCGCTGTGCGTCCGTCAAAACCCGACAGCGGCTCGGACCGATACCAGGCATACGCCATCAGCTCGGATCCAAAGCGCGGCTGGACCTTGTTGAGCACTTCGACAAGTTCACGCAGACGGCGCTGGGTCTTGTCCGATTGAATACGGGTCCGGCGTTGCAACGCATCCTTGGCCAGACCAACGGTCATCGCAACCTCTTCGGAGGATGTGCGAAGGGTCGTGGCGATCTTCTTGGGCTCAAACAGACCGTCTTTGGCAAACTGCGTAATAGGCATGGTTTCCTCTGGTTTCCGGTTATTATAACAGTATATAGCGTTAAAAATGCTGAACATCAAGAGGGCCAAGTCTTTGACGACAGGGTTCGGAATAGTGTCAGGCATCAGTCTTGCGCTGTTGCGCGGCCAGCAAATCGGCCGCCGCGCGGGCGATAACCAGTTCCTCGTTGGTCGGCACAACCATCACCGCGACGCGCGATAATTTGGTGGAGATGATCCGGTTGTTATCCGCGTTTGCATCCGGGTCCAGTTCGATCCCAAGCCAGCCCATGCCGCTACAGCTCCGTTCGCGCACCAGGCGCGAGTTTTCACCGATGCCGCCGGTAAAGACCAATGCATCTATACCGCCCAGAACGGCGGACATGGCGCCAAGTTCACGGCGCAGTCGAAAGATGAAGTAACTGATCGCCTGACGTGTTTCATGCGTGTCCGCCTTTTCCAGCGTTCGCATGTCATTGGACAGACCGGACAGACCCAGCAACCCTGAACGTCTGAACAGCAGGTCCGAGATTTCGTCAGCGCTCATGCCTTCCTGATCCATCAGGTACAGCAGGACGCCCGGATCAAGCTGTCCGCAGCGGGTGCCCATCGGCAGACCGTCCAGCGCCGAAAACCCCATGGTTGATCCAACCGAACGCCCGTTGATCATCGCGCACATGGAGGCCCCGTTGCCCAGATGCGCCACCACGACCCGACCCGCGTGGATCAGGGGTGCTGTTTTGGCCAGATGTCCGGAAATATAATTATAGCTCAAGCCATGAAACCCGTATCGGCGCACTCCTTTGTCATAATACTCGCGCGGCAGGGCAAAGACATCGTTTTCCCAAGGATGCTGGCGATGGAATGCAGTGTCGAAACAGGCAATCTGCGCAGCATTCGGGAACTTTTCGATCGCGGCCAGAGCGCCAGCCAGATTATGCGGCTGATGCAATGGGGCAAAAGGCGAAAACCGGTCTAGCTGTTCGATGACAGTCGGCGTTAGCTGTATGGGCTGAACGATGTCCGGTCCGCCATGAACCACGCGGTGACCGAACGCGGTGATCGCAACATTTGGATAGCTGCGTTGCAACAGGCCCAGAACCCAGTCCAGCGCCGCAGCCGGATCAGACATTTCACCCGGTGAGCCGTTGACCAGAACCTGACCGTCGGTCGCCTTGGCGCTTACAAATGTGCCGCTTTCACCAATCCGCTCGACCTGTCCGGTGCAGATGGCCACTGGATCATCCAAACCGGGCTCAAACAACCCGAACTTGAGCGATGATGAACCCGCGTTGAGAGTTACAATATGGCTCACGCTTTCCTCCCGGCGTCAACGGACAGCCGCGCCTGATGCAAGGCGGCGACAGCGCAGGAGGCCAACCGGGCCTTGTCATCATCCGCGCGGCTGGTCAGGATGATGGGCACTTTTGCACCCATCACAACACCGGCACCTTCCGCATTGGCGATATATGTCAGTTGCTTGGCCATCATGTTCCCTGCGTCCAGATCAGGAACCACCAGGATATCAGTCTTACCCGCCACTTCGGACACAATGCCCTTGGTGCGTGCGGCGGCCAGACTGACCGCGTTGTCCATCGCCAAAGGTCCATCGACAAGACCGCCGATGATCTGGCCGCGCTCGGCCATTTTCGAAAGCAGTGCGGCATCCACAGAGGACCGGATGGCCGGGTTGACCGTTTCAATCGCAGACAGAACGCCAGCGCGCGGTTGTTCGATGCCCACTGACAAGGCCAGATCTATGGCGTTCTGGGTAATGTCGATCTTGGTTTCCAGATCGGGCGCGATGTTGATTGCGGCGTCGGTCACCAGCAACGGACGCGGCTGGCCCGGGACATCCATGACAAACACATGGGTAAAGCGCCGACCCGTACGCAGCCCTTTGTCACGCCGCAACGCAGCCTTGAGCAGTTGATCCGTATGCAGATGCCCTTTCATCAATGCCTTGGCCCGACCTTCGGCCACAAGATCAACAGCGGCATTTGCAGCGCCGAAATGATCGCGCACCGGCACGATGTCGATGCCGTCAAGGGATGCACCGATTTCAGCCGCGGCCGCCGCAATCATGTCCGGATCACCGACCAGAATTGGGTCAATGATGGTTTGGCGCGCAGCCAGCAGCGCGCCGCCCAGTGAATTGGGCTCTTCAGGTGCAACGACTGCTGTCGGCATCGCAAGCAAAGGGCGTGCCCGTTCAAGGATCGCATCGAAATGGCGATGCCGTTTGACAACCAAACCCGGCAGATCGATTTCCGCAAAGACCATTTTCTTGTCCGGTGCAATCACGACCGCTTTGCCGCTGACGATCAGCGCACCATCCGACAACCGGGTGACGCTGGTATCAAACACAACCTCTCGGTTCGGGCGTTTTTCAATGACGATTACCTTGGAAACAAGTTCGTCCCCCGCATGGGCACGTTCCGCAAACTGGAAGTTCTGGGATTTGTACAAGGTGCCGGCACCCGGAAGAATGTTGCCCAGAACAGCGGAAATCAAAGCGCCCACAAACAGTGCAGGTGCCACCGCTTCGGGTACCGAGTCGCCATCACCATCTTCCTTGGCCAGATGCAACGGGTTGTGATTGCCCGAGTTGTTGGCAAAAACGTAGAAATCATCAACTGAACAGCTGCGTACCAGTTCAGCGCTATCGCCGACTTTCAGATCATCGTAGGGTTTGTTGTGATATTGCATATGATTCACCGGGTCCTGATCTGGGTGGCACCTTGGGGCGTACTCTGCGGCCACTGATCAAGGCTCTTTGCAAGAACGGCTGGGCAATCGGCTGTCTTACGCGCAATAAAGTCGCCAGGGTGACCAGTCGCGCGGCCGTTTCTTTCAAAGGTAGCCTGGCTCACGGTTCCGCGACGCCTGCAATGATGTTGGCGTTGTGACTCTGCGCCATTCCGTGCCTCCTTGCATCGCGTTGCGACCCGCAGGCCGCCTGTATCCTGCATATGCTGCACTTGCAGCATACATGTTTAACCCTGTCGCAGCACGGGGCAAGTGTCATTTCGCACGGCTGTGCCGGTCAGCACAGCCCAGACTGACATAAGCGCGCTCGGATTGTTTCAAAACACTGCGTTTTGTGATTTTATTGCAGGTATTGATATAGGTTTTGAGGACGGTTTTATGATTTCCAAAAGTATACGAACTTGGGTCACAGCTGCTGCACTAACCGCTGGATCAGGTGCGATCGCCGACGAAAACGTCATGATTGTCTTTGACGGTTCAAATTCAATGTGGGGTCAGATCGATGGAACCGCCAAAATCGAGATTGCCCGCGACCTGATGGACAACCTGCTAGGCGGCTGGGTCGAAGGGCGCAATGTTGGTCTGATGGCTTACGGTCACCGGCGGCGCGGCGATTGCGGTGACATCGAAGTATTGGTCCAAAAGTCTGGGTTATACGGAGCCCGATCCGAGAGATGATCTGAGCGGTGAAGATGTGATGCGCAAA
>JBCCIK010000069.1:0-17769 GCA_039028255.1 Pseudomonadota bacterium
CGAGAACTCGGTGGTGCAGACCGGAGTGAAATCCTTGGGGTGCGAGAACAAAATCGCCCAGCTGTCGCCGATCCAGTCGTGAAACTGAATGGTGCCCTGATCCGTCTCTGCCGTGAAATTCGGAACCGTGTCATTGATGCGCAAACCCATGGTGCATCTCCTTTCCTGTGAAAATCCGAGTCGGTCGCGGTAAACCTAAACAATTTGTGCAATTGTTAAACCAAATTCCGGCATGAAAAAATTTGATCATATTTGGACTTGCCGCGCCCTGACCGCAGTGACACAGTGACCGCGATACCCCAAATTCGGGCGGCTGGCTCAGGAGCAATTGCCATGATCGAAAAACGCGATTTCTACATTAATGGGCAGTGGGTCGCACCTTCTGCGGCCAATGATTTCGAAGTGATCAATCCGTCTACCGAGGACCCTTGCGCAGTTATCTCACTTGGCGCCCAGGCCGATACCGACGCTGCCGTGGCCGCCGCCAAAGCCGCTTTGCCCGGCTGGATGGCGACTCCGGTCGCGGACAGGATCGCGATGGTCGAAAAACTGGCCGAAATCTATCAGACCCGGTCCGAGGATCTGGCTCAGGCCATGTCACTGGAAATGGGTGCTCCCATCAATATGGCCCGCACACAGCAATCCGGCGCGGGTATCTATCATCTGAATAACTTCATCCGTGCGGCAAAGGCCTTTGAATTTGAACGTCCGCTGGGCGACCACGCCCCCAATGACCGCATCATTCACGAGGCCGTCGGCGTCGCAGCCCTGATCACCCCGTGGAACTGGCCGATGAACCAGATCACGCTCAAGGTGGGCGCAGCGGCCATTGCGGGCTGCACAATGGTTCTGAAACCGTCCGAACAAAGCCCGCTGAACGCCATGATCTTTGCCGAGATGATGGATGAGGCGGGTTTCCCGCCCGGCGTGTTCAATCTGGTGAACGGCGATGGCGTTGGTGTCGGATCGCAGCTGTCCGCACATCCGGATGTGGATATGGTTAGCTTTACGGGATCAACCCGCGCCGGTACGGCAATCTCGAAGAATGCGGCCGATACGTTGAAGAAAGTGCATCTGGAACTGGGCGGCAAAGGCGCAAACGTGGTGTTTGCCGATGCGGATGACAAGGCGGTCAAACGCGGTGTCCTGCACATGATGAACAACACCGGGCAAAGCTGTAACGCGCCCAGCCGCATGCTGGTGCAGCGCCCGATCTACGATCAGGCCGTCGAAACCGCTTCTGAGGTTGCCAATGCGGTCACGGTTGGCCCGGCGCTGGAAGAAGGCCGCCATATGGGGCCGGTGGTGAACGAGGTTCAGTGGACCAAAATCCAGGACCTGATCCAGAAGGGTATCGACGAAGGCGCCCGACTGGTGGCGGGCGGAACGGGGCGGCCCGAAGGTCTGAACAAAGGCTATTACGTGCGCCCCACCGTCTTTGCCGATGCCAACAACCAGATGACCATCGCGCGCGAAGAAATCTTTGGGCCGGTTTTGACCATGATCCCGTTCGACACCGAAGAAGAAGCCGTCGAAATTGCCAACGACACGCCGTACGGACTGACCAACTATGTCCAGACGCAAGACGATGCGCGGGCAAATCGCATGGCGCGGGTTCTGCGCTCGGGCATGGTCGAAATGAACGGGCAGTCGCGCAGCGCCGGGTCTCCGTTTGGCGGTATGAAGCAATCAGGTAATGGACGCGAAGGTGGCGTCTGGGGTCTTGAAGACTTCCTGGAAGTCAAAGCCGTCGGTGGCTGGGCCGCGGAGTAACCTGACGATCCGCAACAGCGGGCGGGGCGAGGGGCATCACGCGCCTCGCCCGGACCTTCAGACGGGGTGCACCACAAGTTGCGGCTCGCCATCCGATGTGTGTCGGGTGGACCGCCCATTCCAGCCGATTTCTCCGGTCACGCGCTGCCGGAAGGCCGAGAAGCTGTCAAACCGCACAACATCCACCGGGCTGTCGAATTGCAGCGTCACCCGGCGGTGTCCGCGATCGCCCAGCACTGTCAAGCCGCGAATGACCGCTGTGAACGGCTGACCCAGATAGCGTCCTTTGACCCGGTCGCCGACCCCGAGCGGCGGCCGGTTTCCAGCCATCGCACGCAGCGTGTTCCAGTCTTTGGTACCGTGCTGATGGGCCACCAGTTCCAGGGCCTCGCTATGCGACAGGGTGATATCTGCGCGGCGCAACCTGTCGCGCAGCCGCTTTGCCTGCGCCTTAAGCTCCGAAACCGGAGCGATGTCGTGATTATGCGTCATGTCTTGCCTCGCTTCCTTGCAGGGGCGCGAAATCAGGACGGTGTTCGCATTGCCATCCGTGCACCAGGAAAGGGCAACAGATTTGCATTTTAACGGGTTTCACCAAAGCCAGAGGGCCGCGAACGGCAGGACACCCGAACCGGGGCGCCTTTTGGCACCGCCAGGACACTATGTCAATCACGCATCCGCTTGCGCGGCCTCAAAGGCCAGCATGGCGCGTTTGACCGGCAGGCCCCAGTGATAGCCGCCCAACCCGCCGGACTTGCGCAACGCGCGGTGGCAGGGGATCAGCCAGCTGACCGGATTGCGCCCGACCGCGGTGCCGACGGCGCGCACCGCCTGCGGAGAACCCACGCGCTGTGCAATCTCGGTGTAGGTTGTCACCTGGCCCGACGGAATGTGCATCAGCGCCTCCCACACTTTGATCTGCAAGGACGAGCCGATCAGATACAAGGGTGTCGGCTCCAGCCGGTCGCTGACCGCGCCGAATACACGCAGCACCCAGGTCCGCAGGCGCATCGGGTCTTCGACGAAATCCGCCTGTGGCCATCGCGACAGCATGTCCTGCATCGCCTCTGCTTCGCCGGTTTCCGCCCCGAAGGCCATGCCACAGATGCCCTTGTCGGTGCCCATGACCAGCGCCGGGCCAAACGGGCTTTCGAACCAGCCCCAATAGATCGTCAGCCCCGCACCTTTGCGGGCGTATTCGCCCGGGCTCATGGATTCCCATGTCAGGAACAGATCGTGCAGGCGACCACTGCCAGACAGGCCTACGTTATGAGCGGTTTCCAGTGTTGTGAACCGTTCGCGCAACAGCGCCTTGGCATGGCCCAGCGTCAGATATTGCTGATACCGTTTCGGGGACACACCCGTCCAGCGCGAGAACAGACGCTGAAAATGCGCCGGGCTCATGTCCATCTGGCGGGCCAGTTCCTCAAGGCTGAGAGCTTCACCGCCCTGATCAATCAGTTCAATCGCGCGCCGCATGACGTTATAATGATAGCCGCTTTCGGTTGTCTGGACGTTCATGATACACCCCTTTGTCTGACCCGGACCATAACGCGCCGGACCGGCAGGCGCGACCCGGAACCTGCGCATTGGCTTTTGGCTTGTGTCACGGTCTCTTGGGCGGCATTAAGGCGCGGATGGCCAAGCAACTGGGATACCACAGGATCCGCGAGATCTTTACGCGTTTTCATGACGCCGACCCCGAGCCGAAGGGCGACTTGAACCACGTGAACGTCTACACTCTAGTGGTTGCCGTGGCGCTGTCGGCGCAAGCGACCGATGCAGGGGTCAACAAAGCCACCAAAGAGCTGTTCAAAATCGTCGATACGCCGCAAAAAATGCTGGATCTGGGCGAACAGGGCCTGATCGAGCATATCAAGACCATCGGACTGTTTCGCCAAAAGGCCAAGAATGTCATCAAGCTCAGCCGTATTCTGGTCGACGATTACGACGGCGAGGTTCCCAATTCACGCGCCGCGCTGCAATCATTGCCCGGTGTCGGGCGCAAGACGGCAAATGTGGTTCTGAACATGTGGTGGCATTTGCCCGCGCAGGCCGTCGATACACATATTTTTCGGGTGGGAAACCGGACCGGCATCTGCCCCGGTAAGGATGTCGACGCAGTTGAACGCGCCATCGAGGACAATATTCCGGCCGATTTCCAGCTGCATGCCCATCACTGGCTGATCCTGCATGGCCGTTATCACTGCAAGGCACGCAAACCGATGTGCCCGACCTGCATCATCCGCGATCTCTGCGAATTTGAGGAAAAAACTCTATGAAAACCTACCAACTGACCGGTATCGGAAATGCCGTTGTGGACGTGATTTCCCAGGCTGATGACAGTTTCCTGGAACTGATGGGCATAGAAAAAGGCATCATGCAACTGATCGAACAACAGCGGGGCGAGGTGCTGTACGCTGCCATGCAAGACCGGGTGCAGACGCCCGGCGGTTCGGTCGCCAACACCATCGCCGGTGCCGGGGCGCTGGGGTTGGACAGCGCCTTCATTGGCCGGGTTCACGACGATGCGCTGGGACGGTTCTACGCGGATGCGATGAACGCGGACGGTGTTGACTTTGTGAACCCGCCCATCCCCGGTGGTGAGCTTCCGACCTCACGCTCGATGATTTTCGTCTCTCCGGATGGCGAGCGATCAATGAACACATATCTGGGGATTTCGTCTGAGCTTTCGTCACAAGACGTATCGGCGGACATTGCCGGCAACAGCCAGATCATGTTCCTGGAAGGTTATCTTTTTGACAAGGAAAAGGGCAAAGCAGCGTTTCTGGAAGCCGCACGCAGCTGTCATCAGGGCGGCGGCAAGGCGGGAATCGCCATCTCGGACCCGTTCTGCGTGGAACGGCACCGGGTCGATTTCCTGCTATTGATCGAGAATGAGCTGGATTTCGTGATCGGCAACGAGGCCGAAATCAAGTCGCTGTTCGAAACCGACGATCTGGAAGACGCGCTGGCGAAAACCGCCCGTATATGCCCTCTGGTTGTTTGCACCCGCTCGGGCGATGGGGTTAGCGTGCTGAGCGAGGGGCAGCGCGTCGATGTGCCGGTCGAAAAAATCGTTCCCGTGGACGCAACCGGTGCCGGTGATCAGTTTGCTGCCGGTTTCCTGTTCGGTATGGCGACGAGCCGTGATTTTGAAACCTGTGCCCGCATCGGAAATGTCTGCGCACGCGAAGTGATCAGCCATATCGGTCCACGACCCGAGGCGGATATGCAGGCGTTGCTGCGGGCCGAGGGGTTGCTGTAAGCCGGCTATCCTTGTTGCACACAGAAAATCCGGCGGGTCTTTAAAGGGAACCATCCAGCATTGCCGGGATCAAGACCCGCCCGGCACCCCGTCGTTCAGTGTCCAATCATAATCATAGCCGCTGACGCGCGCGGTTTGTTCCAGTCGTGCCTGTAGATCCGGGTTGGCCGCTTGTGCGATGCCGGTGATCACGGCTTGCTCGTTCGGGCCGAAATCTTCGCGAAACCAAATATAGATTTTGGACAGGGTCAGCCTGCCGCGATCGTCGAACCGCACGCCGCGCGGATCGTTGACATAGGCGCGTTCGGCAGCGGCAAAGTCGCGCTCAAGCGTATCGGCCTGCCAGGCGCGGTCCATAAGGTTCGGGCATCCCACAGCTGCACAATTCAGCGCATAGTGAATGCGCGGTTCGTTGAACGTGGGCCGGATGATGCGATGTTCAACATCGTTCAGCGACAGCGCCTGCCCTTGCACCGTTAGCAACGGTTGATTCCAGGGGCCAACTGACAACGGTCCGGTCTTGATATCCCGGATCGATTCGACGGGATAATTGTCCAAAACCACACGCACGGTCTTTGCGTTATACAAGTTGATCCAAAAGGCCAGCTGCTGTTCGCGGGTCAGCTGTGTCGGGTCGACAGCTTGCAGGTCGGCCAGATACGTGTCCAGAGCCATCTGGTCAGATTGCGTCACCTGGCTATAGGCCACCCGGTTCACGCCTTGTGCATCCGGCGCAACATACCGAGACAGAAAGGCATTCCACCTGCGATGGTCGACGCGTTGCCCCGGAGGCGCCTGAAACTGGACCAGCGTTTGCCCCGGCAAAGGCTCGGGCGTCGGCAAGGCCAGACGTTCGATGCTGGCACAGGCCGCCAGCAGGGGCAGCAGCATCATGATCAGCAATATCCTCATGACACGTCCTTTCTGTTTCGACGTTCGGCCCGCATCTGGCCTTTCAACCGCTTGAGCGGCGCCAGCGCAGGGTCTCCAATATTCGGCAGATTCGGACCACCGGACAAACGCGGAACGGCAGCGTTCCACCAGCTTGGCCCGGTCGGCCCGTCAATCCGATCGGGCCGGGCCAGATGCAGATCGCGCTGCGCATTGTGTACGCACATGGATAGCGGTCCGTCTGACGTGGCCACCATGAACACGCAAGACGCGCAGCGATCTTCCTCCAACGCATCAGCGGCCATAAAGTTGTGAATGAAAACAGCCTGCCGGCGCACCGGTCCGCGCATCAAGCCTGACCCAAGGCGTGCAACGCACGATGCCAGATGTGTCAGGCTGCGCAGCGCCAGCAGCGGGTGCCGCCTCAGCATACGCGATAGTGTCGGCCGTATCCGGATATGAGCATCCTTGCGGTCATCCACCGCCTCCAGCGCCGCAATCACGCGGTGCACCAGTGCCCGGTTCGACAACAACGATACCGCCCGTCCACCGGCGGTGATGACACTGGCATAGCGGTTGCACCGGGAATGACCCACCGCTGCTGTGTCGAAATGCAATGCCGTGCCGTAGCCCGTTTCAACCGCGCGCGCCACGCTGTCTTGCGTGATCTGATCGGGGCGCGCGCGCAGCACTCCGCGCCCGGTGTCCGCCTGCATCTGGAACGACACAAAGGCGACCTCTGGGCAGTCACGCAAAAAGCGCGCCAG
This sequence comes from Pseudomonadota bacterium, assembly GCA_039028255.1. Classification (GTDB taxonomy): domain Bacteria; phylum Pseudomonadota; class Alphaproteobacteria; order Rhodobacterales; family Rhodobacteraceae; genus Ruegeria. The sequence continues at coordinate 6,700 of JBCCIK010000069.1, forward strand.
GGCAGGCAGGTCGGCAAAGTTGCCATTAAAGACTGTTGTGTTGAATAAAATACGCAGCCCCAGTCCGCGCGCGTTTTCAATGTAGGTTTTGCGTACGACATTCAGGTCCGCCTCGCTGTCGAACCCGGCGCGCTCTTGTGTCATGTCAACATGAAAGGCGACGTCATCCAGACCAGCTGCCGCCAGTCTGGTCAAAAACTCTCGCGAGGCGCGGATACCGTTGGTCATCAGACAGGATCGCATGCCCAGACGGCGAATTTCGCGGCACAAGGCTTCCAGATCCTCGACCTTGCGCAGCGTTGGATCACCACCGGACAATTGCACCGAAACCCCGGTGCCATAGTGATCACGGATCGTGGCAATCCGCGCAAACAGAACCGAGAGCGGCGGATCAAAGGTCATTTCCGCCCGATCTGACAGGTAACACAACGTGCAGTCCAGATTGCAGCGCTGCGTCACCTCAAGCGCGACGCATGCGATCGGATAGAACCGCCCCGCCGTTTGGCCCGGACCCAGTTGGCCGCACGTGTGCAGCCCATCGCGCAAAGGTGCACGCCGGTCTGATCCTGTGAACCTGCGCCCGGCCGGAACAAATGCCGGGTGATCGTGTGGGATATCTTTCATAGCTGGCAAGCTAAAGCGTGCACATTCCTCCAACCACGCCACCTCACGGCAAGTTGTCGGATCATGAGTTGAAGTGAACGGTCGTGCACAGCCGCACGGCGGAGGGAAGATTACCCGCGCCGGTGTTACATCAGTGTTAAGGACTCTGGTCGGGCAGCGGAGGTTTGATCAGGATCGGGTGTGTGCCGGGTACGTCGGTGCCGGTTTTCAATCTGTTGTCAGGTCAAGGTATCCGGAAAATGCTGCAACCACATCTTCGTACACCTTGCGTTTGAATGGCACAATTTCCGCATTCAGTCTTGCAGGGTCCTGCCATTTCCAGCGGGTGAATTCAGGGTGTTCAGTTGCAATGTCAATCTGTGCGTCCTGTCCGGTAAAGCGCATCAGGAACCATTTCTGTTTTTGCCCGCGATACCGACCTTTCCAGATGGCAGGTACGATGTCATGTGGCAGATCATAGGCAAGCCAGTTGTCGGTTTCCGCCACGATCTCTACAAGATCCGCCGTCACCCCGGTTTCTTCCCACAACTCACGCAAGGCCGCGTCCCTTGGATCCTCGCCTTTGTCCACGCCGCCCTGCGGCATTTGCCAGGCTGCTTTGTGGCGGTCATTGCGCTGACCCACAAACACCTTGCCGTCGGAATTCATCAGCATCAGGCCGACGCAAGGACGATAGGGCAGTTTGGCGATGTCTTCGGGGGTCATGCGCGGCCTCGCAGGTTTGACCGCCCACCTTTAGCAAGTGCCGCAGGGGCAGCAAAGGGGGTGACGCTAGGTTTTGCGTGACAAAGTTGACGTTCGCGTCAAGTTACTCCTCATTGTCACGAGGGAGAGTTGCAATGACTGCGTACCCAAACATGCTGGCGCCTCTGGATCTGGGCTTTACCACCCTGAAGAACCGGGTGCTTATGGGCTCGATGCATACCGGTCTGGAAGAAACCGGCGACTGGAACCGGGTGGCAGAATTCTATGCAGATCGCGCCCGGGGTGGCGTGGCCTTGATGGTAACGGGCGGGATCGGACCAAACCTCGAAGGCTCGGTTCTGCCGGGCGCTGCAATGATGACCACGGACAAGGATGTCGCCAATCATTCGATTGTGACGGACCGCGTGCATCAGGCAGGCGGGAAGATTGCCATGCAGATCCTGCATGCGGGGCGTTATTCCTATGGTCCCAAATGTGTTGCCCCCAGCCCCGTGAAATCGCCGATCTCTCCGTTCCCGCCAAACGAACTGGATGAGGCAGGAATCGAAAAGCAGATCAGCGATATTGTGAACGCTGCGGTTCTTGCGCGGCAGGCCGGGTATGACGGCGTCGAAATCATGGGGTCCGAGGGGTACTTTCTCAATCAGTTCCTGGTAACGCATACAAACAAGCGCACAGATCGGTGGGGCGGTTCTTATGAGAACCGCATGCGCCTGCCCATTGAGGTTGTGCGCCGCACCCGCGACGCCGTCGGTGCGGATTTCATCATCATTTATCGTCTTTCGATGATTGATCTGGTGCCCAATGGATCGACCCATGAAGAAGTTGTGGAACTGGCCCGCCGTGTCGAACAGGCTGGGGCAACCCTTATCAATACCGGTATCGGCTGGCACGAGGCACGTATTCCCACAATCGCCACCAGTGTTCCACGCGCGGCATTTGCCTGGGTCACCAAAAAGCTGATGGGCAAAGTGTCGATCCCGATCATCACGTCGAACCGGATCAACACGCCCGAGGTGGCAGAAGATGTACTTGCGACCGGGTGCGCAGACATGGTCTCGCTGGCCCGTCCGATGCTGGCTGACGCGAATTTTGTCGCCAAGGCTGCCGCGGGCAAAGCCGCCAGAATTGCCCCGTGCATCGCATGCAATCAGGCCTGTCTGGATCATACGTTCAGCGGCAGGCTGACCACATGTCTGGTCAACCCCCGCGCCTGCAATGAAACCGAGCTGGTGATCGACGCTGCAAAAACACAAAAGACCGTCGCCGTGGTTGGGGCCGGCCCTGCCGGGCTTTCCACTGCGATGACCGCCGCAGAACGAGGGCATGACGTAACCGTTTTTGATCGTGCCAGTGAAATTGGCGGCCAGTTGAACATGGCCAAGCAGGTGCCCGGCAAAGAAGAGTTCTGGGGTCTGGTCGATTGGTATCGCACCATGCTGGACGATCTGAACGTCAATATCCGATTGAACCACGAGGTTGACGCCGATGATCTGACCGGTTTCGACGAGGTGGTCATCGCCACCGGGGTGCTGCCACGCGATCCGCAGATTCCGGGTCAAGCTCAGGAGCACGTTCTCAATTACATCGATGTGCTGCGCGACAAGGCCGAAGTGGGCAAATCGGTTGCTGTGATTGGTGCAGGTGGTATTGGGTTCGATGTGTCCGAGTTTCTATTGGAAAATGGTCATAGCCCGGCCACGAACCTGTCGCTGTGGATGCAGGAATGGGGTGTCACCGATCCCGGGCAGCATCGCTCGGGCCTTGCACCCGAAGGTCCGCAACCTACAAAGCCGGCCCGCGACATCACGCTGTTGCAGCGCAAGAAACAGGCCCATGGCAAGGGGTTGGGCAAAACGACAGGCTGGATTCATCGCACAACGCTGAAGATGAAAGATGTCAACTTTCTCGGTGGCGTCAATTATGAGCACATCGACCAGGACGGCCTGCATGTCAGTTTCGGCGAAGATCGCACCGACCCTACCCTGATTGCGGCGGATACCATTGTTCTGTGTTCCGGTCAGGTCCCCGATCGCAGCCTTGCAGATGCTCTGATCGAACGTGGAATCACGCCGCATGTGATCGGAGGCGCAGATGTGGCGGCCGAACTGGACGCCAAACGGGCCATTGATCAGGGAACGCGGCTGGCCGCGACACTCTGACCGCAGTCAGGTGTTTGCCCGTACCTCACTCTGACAGGGCCAATTTGACCCCCAGGGCCCCAATAGCGGTGGCAAAGCACCGCCTGACCCACGTCATGACCAAGGGTCGCCGGATGACATAATCGCGTGCCAGCGCAGCGCAGCCACCGTATCCGACAAAAACCACAAACGTCATGGCCATGAATGCAACGGCCAGTTTGATCAGTTCCAGTCCCGCCTGCGGCGTATCGGTGGCCAGGAATTGCGGCAGGAAGGCAAGAAAGAACAAGGACAGCTTCGGGTTCAGGATGTTGATCAAAGTGCCGGTCATGGCAATTTTCATGTACCCTGTGGCTGTCTTTTCTGCTGTGACATCCAGTGTTCCGCCATCACGTACGATGCCCCAGGCCATGTAAAAAAGGTAAAGAACACCCAGATATTTCAGGACCTGAAATGCAAGCGCACTGGTATGCAGCAAGGCCGCCAGACCAATGATGCTGGCAACCGCTGCCGGGACAATCCCTGCGGTGCACCCGGCCGCCGCCGCCACGCTGGCCCGAAACCCGCGGCCCAGACCTATGGCCAGCGTGTAAATCACTCCGGTTCCCGGCAACAGAACCACGATCAGGGATGTCAGCACGAATTCCAGCGACATTGGTGCCTCATTTGTTTGCGGCAAGTGTCCAGAGTTTCTCTGCAATGTAAAGGATCGCCACCCGGCGATATGCGCCACGCCAAACTGCCATCAATCGTGAAAACGGCAAAGCATTGCAGGCCGCGGGCGATAAAACAGGCTGCTGGCGGTGTGCCGAAGCCTCACATTAAGGCTCTCCGACTTGTCCCGACGAAGCGGTTTCCGTTTTTCTCGTTCAGTGATCGGTTGCGCTGTCTGGGTATATCATCAATTTGCCCTGAGCCTCAGCGATTTGGACGATCTTACAGTAAGGCTAGGCGTGCGGCTATACTAGGAAACAGTGCGGGATAATGTGGCGCAGCTCGACAGGCAATTTGCTGCGAAAACACCCGGCTATCCACCCTAATCAATTGACTAACGTCAACTCGACGACGTGATGATCCTGTTAAAGGGTAAGCAATCTTGGCTTTGGCGCGCGGTTAATTCAAGTGGCGATGCGCGTAACGCCAGTGTTAAGTCGTACAAAAAAGGAAAGCGACCAAACGGCTCATTCACACGATGCTAGGCGCTGGGTTTAGTCTCACGTATCCGTTTCGAAGAAGCTTCGCTACTATGAAGCCGCAAATCTTGATATTGCGCTAGCGGTCGAACACCCCAGACTAAAGAGAGTGGACAATCGAGCCGAAGCCTCGAATCGAAAAACCCACCTGCAGGAGAAGATCGAGGAGCGACTCAATTCACCCGATGAAGCGCTGTGGTTTCTGGCATCTGATAACTAAATCGACGCATTGCTCTGTCCAAAACGCAATAAACGGTTCGCACCGCCTGCGTTGCCTGCTTGCCTGAATTCTACCGAGTGACGTTAGTTGCCGACCAGAATCTGTTCAATTTGCGAATCAAGCCCAGGCTGATTACCAGCTTTCCATCTGCCAACATGCATAATTGTCCAGTGGCCAGATCGAATTTACACCGCGCTGAGTTTGGGCCGCGTCACGTCAGGGCCAATGTCCTGTTTTCCAACGCACCAAAGCGTTCTTCCGAAGGCGGGCCGTTTCAGGATCGTGGTTCGAGCGGTGGACAGCCATAAGATCGGGACAATGAGATACGTTTCGCCTTTGCGGCCAAGGTGGCCAATATGACCGCCTTTCAGGTCACAAAAATGCCATTCTGGGCATCACTGGATTACGCCAATCCCGCCAAAAGGCTGGGTTAGATCGGATATTAGCACTTTCAAAATGATTGTTTCCGCGTTTCCCATCTGCAAACGATCCGATTTAAAACCCTGATATTATCCCATGTCTGCCCCGTTTCCGCCCAGATTGGAGGTCAAGTTGGCCTCAAGAACCAAGACCTGGGGAACGAGTATGGATCGATTGACCGAAATGGAAGCCTTTGCCAACGTGGTGGACCAGGGTGGCTTCACCGATGCGGCCAAGAAAATGGGCATCTCCAAATCGGCCGTGTCCAAACACGTCTCAAGTCTTGAGGCGCGGTTGGGTGCACGGCTGCTGAACCGCACGACCCGCCGCGTGTCGCCCACCGAAATCGGGCTGGCCTATTATGATCGCGCGCGGCGCGTTCTCAACGACGCGGGCGAGGCGGATTCGCTTGTCACTGCAATGCAATCAGCGCCGTCTGGCCTGCTGCGGATCAGCGTGGCGACTGATTTCGGGGTCAACCATCTGTCGCCTGTCCTGTCCGATTTTCTGTCGGCCTATCCCGAGATCACCGTGAACATGGTGCTCAACAATCGTTACGTCGAACTGATATCCGAAGGGTTTGACGTGGCCGTTCGGATTGGTGAACTGGAAGACAGCACATTACGGGCGCGCAAATTGACGGAAACCGTCAAACGCATGGTCGTTGCACCCGGCTATATCGAGAAATTCGGACGTCCTCAGAAGATCGACGACCTGAATGAACACAAACTTTTGCACTACTCCAGCCAGTCTTCGGGCAATGTCTGGCGGCTGACCGCCCCTTCGGGTGAAAAGCGGCAGGTACGCACGGCCGGATGGCTCAGCGTCAATGACGGGCAATCGCTGTTGAATGCGGCCATTTCCGGATTGGGGATCGCATATCTTCCAAGTTACCTGTACGCCGATGCTCTGAAATCAGGCGAGGTCGTAGATGCGATGCCATCCTTGCCGGATGAGGTTCAGGGCGTCTATGCGGTGTACCCGCCCGGCCGCTTTACGCAGCCCAAGGTCAGAGCGTTCATTGATTTTCTTGTCGAGGCTTTTGCCGAAAAAGGCCCGATGGATTGGTAATTTCTCCCCGGTGAACTTTGACAACCCGCGCTTGATGCGCGGGTTTTTTTTGACCAAGCGGCACCTGTGACGCGTCCGGACCCAAAGTCGGAGGTGCCAGAGGCACGTCCTACAGAAACGGGATGTTCACCAGTTGCGCGGGGACCGGTTTGCCGTCTTTCATCACGTCGACACTTTGACCCGGTGTGCAGTCCACAGAAACAAGCGCGTAGCCGATCAATCGCCCAAGGCGATAAGACCAGGCCTGATGGGTCATATGGCCAACCGGTGCGCCGTCGCGCAGAATCGTAAGCCACGTGGCCTGTTGCTCGGGTTCTTCGGGTATGTCGAGCGTAATCCCCAACTGATGCCGTCGGACGCCTTTGGCCCGGAGTCGGCGCAGTGCTTTGACCCCGATCACGTCATCCTGAACATCAAGGTCGATAAACTTGCTCATGCGCACTTCGAACGGGTTGGTGTTTTCATCGGTGTCGACACCCCAGTTCAGCAAACCGCTTTCCGTGCGCTCCGAAGGGTTGGGGTAACCGGGTCCAATATCGAATGGCTGCCCGGCCTCTTTTACCAGGTCCCAAAGTTGATCGCCCTTGGAGCCATCCATCAGGAACAGTTCAAATCCGCCCTGCTTGGACCAGCCCGCCCGCACTACCTTTAGTGGGATACCTTCGATCATTGCATCCTTGAACCAGAAATACTTCAGATCCCGCACCCAGTCCCCCAGCAGGGATGCCACGACATCTTCGGCCCTTGGCCCCTGCACAGCCAGCGGAGAGACATCCGGCTCGCTGATTTCGACGTTCAGACTGCGTTCTCCGGCGACGCACCGCGCCCAGAACCAGATGTCAGAGTTCCCGATGGACAGCCAGTAACAGTCATCCGCCACCCTGAGCGCTATGGGGTCGTTAATCAGAACACCCTGATGATCGCACAGGGCAACGTATTTTCCTTGTCCGATTTGCTGATTTGAAAGATCGCGCACACAAAGGATCTGCGCTAACCGCCCTGCATCCGGGCCTTTAATCTGAACCTGCCGCTGCACCGCCACATCCCACATGGAGACGCCGTTGATCAGACGCCAGTATTCAGCTTCCCGATCACCATACCCGCGCGGAATCAGCATGCGATTATAAGTCAGCAGAGATTCGGCGCCCTCTTTCACGGTCGAAGCGTAAAAGGGGGATTTTCGCAGGCGACCTGCTGAGACGATCTGGGGCATCAAGGACCTGTTGGCAACGTGAAACACAGTATCGACAGGGTAAGGATGCGACTGCGCAGTGCAATCAAATTGATGTTTCTGAACGGCGCGCCGCGCAAAACTGCCTGATCAGCCCGCAATTCCGTACGACTGGCTCAATTGACCAGCAAGACCGCCTCGACACGACGATTCAGGTCTCGTCCTTCCGGTGTTGCGTTCGATGTCAGAGGCGCAAGATATCCGACACCTTGCGCTTCGATCCGGTCGGCAGCCACACCATGCGCCTCGATCAGACGCGCGCGCACCGCCTGGGCCCGTCGGGTGCTGATCGAGATATTGGCCTGCAACGCGCCTGTATCATCCGTGTGTCCGACCAACGCAAGCCGGGTGTCCGGATTATCGGTCAGAAATCCGGACAGCAAGGTCAACGAGGCAAACGTGTCCGCGCCCAAAGCTACCTCGCCCGTGGCAAAATGCAGGTCATCCAGGATGACATGACCATCCTGCTGAAGACTGGTCAGGATGCCTTGCTGCGTATCAATAGCCTGTTCAATCACAACGGCGGTCGGCTCGGGCGTGTCAGCCGGAGTCACGCGGATCATCTGAACATATCCTTCCGGCGCGTTTCGGCTGACCAGCAGGCTGATGACCCCGGGACCTTTTGTTGCCGATAAAAAGCGATAATCCTGAATGGCCACATACATATCCGGGGTTGGAACAACCTCGGTTCCAAACCGGAAATCGAAACCGCCGCAGGTTCGGGCCTCACACTCGAACACGATGTCATAGCCCTGCGCCTCGATCTGATCGCGCAGCGGCGCCAGCAGTTGCAGCGTTGTGCTGGACCCGGCCTGCAGACGCCAGGTCAGTCGTTCGACGCGGCCTTCGACCGTGCGCGACGGGACAGCGCCATTTTCAAAACCGCCGGTCGGCAGATCGTAGCTGTCCAACGCAGACGCCCGGTCGCTGATCTGACGCGCACCAGCCGGCAGGGTCAAATCCTGCGCAACACCCGGCCCGGATGCCAACGCCATGACAAAGACCAGATAACGGATCATCGGCACTGCGCGTGATAGTCCGGGTTCGGAGTCATGGCCGTTGCACTGGCGACCCGGTTCGACATGTTGAAGAAACCGGTTACGTTGGCAATATCCCAGATGTCGCGGTCGCTGAAGCCGGCGTCCCGCAAGTGCTGACGGTCAATTTCTTCGATCTCGGCACTGGCACGGGTTGTCTTGACCGCGAAATCCAGCATGGCACGCTGACGGTGATCCAAGGGTGCGACCCGGTAGTTCATCACCAGCATTTCCCCAAGATGCGGATCGCCTGAAAGCTGCCGCACAGCTGCGCCGTGGGCGACAAGACAGTAAAAACACCTGTTGATCGACGAAACGACCACCGCGATCATTTCGCGTTCCAGCTTGGACAGGGCGCTGTCCCCCAGCATCAGATCGTTATACATTGCGGTAAAGGCGTTCAGCTTGTCTATATCAAAAGCATAGGCCCGCAGCACATTGGGCACAAAACCCAGCTTTTCGACACAAATGTCAAAATACCTCTGCGTGTCGTGCGGCAGCGGATCGACCATGGGCAGGTTCAGCGCGGTAGGCATGTCTTGTGCGGTCACGTTTGTCCCTCTTTTCAGACACGGTGACGATAGTGATACTCACCGACGATCTGCATCCCCAGCGAACGATACAATCCGTTGGCCCCGTCATTGGCTTTGGTGCAGATTACGCTAAGGGTTTGCGCGCCATTGTCCAGCGCCCAGAATGCAGCGGCGCGCATGGCCCAGCCGCCTAACCCGTCGCGACGGTGATCCGGAAGGATTTCCAGCGCATGCACCATGGCCACACCGACATGTATGGCCGCAAATGCCACACCGGCGGGTCGGTTCCGGTGGCGCAGCAACATAGCACTTTTCGACCCGATCACCCGGTGCATCACCGCAACCCGCTCTGGCCCGATACCACCCGTTGCCCAGATTTCCCGCATGATTGCCAGCGGCGGCCAGACAAGGAACGCAGTGACTTTCGGCAAGGGCCGATCCGTCAGATGCACAGCGGGACAGCTGTAGATATTCACCGGATCAAGAATGTCATAGCCGCGCGCAGCCAATTGCGCGTCCAGAGCCTCATCCCCAGGGCGTAGACAAAAAATCCGTTTCTGGGACATGGCCTGCATAGCCGTCTCGGCAGCGTCGATATCAGCCTCGGTCGCCGGGCCCAGCGCATTGGCGGCGGAAACCCGCGATCCGCCCCCAAGGCCCTGCCGCAACCGGAACGGCCCTACCGTTTGATACGCAGCGGCCGGCCAGGTTCCGTCAACAACATCGGCCCAGTTTACATTCAAAGCTCAAGCTCTTTTGCCAGCCGTGTCATGGCGGCGTCGATCTGTGCCCCGTCGGTTCCGCGCACAACAACGTTTGCGCCGAAAACCCCGTTCATCTGAAACGGATAGCATCCGATGGACAAATCGCGGAAGGCATCCGCAAGACTGGACAGAGTTGCCGCGATATCCCCCTCGCCGCGGTTCACCCGCAGGGTTTGCGACAATAGTGGGCGACCTCCGGTCAGGGTTGGCAGAACGCTGGCCACCATGGCCTGGAACACGGACGGTACCCCGGCCATCACATGCACGTTGGCCAGGGTAAATCCCGGTGCCGTCGAAACCGGATTTTCAATCAGGCGCGCCCCGTCCGGTATGCGCGCCATGCGCAGGCGGGCGGCATTCAGATCCAGCCCGGATTTGTCGTAATGCGCCTGCAACAAGGCCCGGGCGTCATCGCGTACATCAATATGCGTGTCGAAAGCCCGCGCGATGCAATCGGCTGTAATGTCGTCATGGGTCGGACCGATCCCCCCGCTGGTGAACACGTGATCGAACCGATCCGACAGGGCGCGCACGGCGGCTTCGATTGCGGGCGCATCGTCGGCGACTATGCGCACTTCTTTCAGGTCGATGCCATGTTTGGTCAGTTCCTGCGCCAGGTAATGCATGTTGGCGTCGCGGGTCCGGCCCGAGAGTATCTCGTCCCCGATAACAAGCATCGCAGCAGTTGGATTGGACATGGCGCCCCCTTGATCGGCTGTTGGAGCAGGTATAGGCCGGGGGGCATGAGATTTGAAACCCCCCTTGTGCCCGCCCGCCTGATCCGTCGCTACAAACGCTTTCTGGCCGATTGCACTCTGGAGGACGGGCGCGATGTCACCGCCCATTGCGCCAATCCGGGCTCGATGTTGGGGCTTGCCGTTGCCGGCCAGAAAATCTGGCTGGAACCCAACGACGATCCAAAGAAAAAGCTAAAGTACGGCTGGCGGCTGGTAGATCATGAAAACGGGCATTTCACCGGCATAGATACGTCGGTGCCGAACCGGGCGCTGCGGATCGCGCTGGAGACGGGTCAAATTCCCGAACTGGCCGCCTATAAATCCGTCCGGGCCGAGGTAAAATACGGGCAGAACAGCCGCATTGATTTTCTGCTGACCCAGCCCGGCCTGCCCG
>JBCCIK010000070.1:0-17685 GCA_039028255.1 Pseudomonadota bacterium
CTTTTTGATATTCACGGTCAGGCCGCAGCCAATTTCGTTTCCGAACAATTCTGCAACCGGGTCACGTCGATGATACGTGATCATGACATTGCAACCCGTATTGGCGATGACAAGATGATCGTGGCCCTGCACCCGTCCCCGCAACTGGATCTTGAAGCGTGCATACAGCTGTCCGGGCGTATTCAGTCCGTTGTGGAAGAGCCGATCATGTTAAGCGGCGCCAGCATATACGTTTCATGTGCGATCGGCTTCTGCCTCAGCCAGAGCACGCCCGACGGCCCTGCATCAGACTGGCGCGGTGCCGCCACAGCCGCATTGGTCGAAGCGCAAAGGAACGGTCCCTCGACCATTCGCGCCTATTCACGGGAAACCCGGCGCAGGTCAATGATCCGCACCAATCTGCGCAAAGAGTTTGAGACCGCAATAGATCATGGCGAAATCCGACCTTGGTTTCAGCCTCAGATATCAACCGATACCGGGCGGATCACCGGGTTCGAAGCTCTGGCCCGCTGGGAGCACCCGAACAAAGGAGTGCTGGGCCCACATGTTTTTCTGCCCTTTGCGGAACAGGCCGAGTTGATGGAGAGATTGGGTCAGGCTGTACGTCACCACGCCTTTACCGCGCTGCACGACTGGGAACAGGCCGGTTTCAGTGTTCCCCGGATCGGGGTGAATTTTTCCTCTGACGAATTGAGGGATCCCGGATTGTCTGACCGCTTGAAATGGGAACTGGACCAATTTGACCTCGCACCCGACCGCTTGGCTGTCGAAGTTCTGGAAACTGTGTTTTCCCGACGCCCCGATGACGTCATCACACGAAACGTGACAGGGCTTGCTGATCTTGGATGCTGCATAGATCTGGATGATTTCGGAACCGGTCACGCCTCTATCGCGTCGATCAAGCGGTTCAATGTTTCTCGCATCAAGATCGACCGGTCCTTTGTCACAAAATCTGATCAGGACGCCAGTCAGCAACAGATGGCCAGTGCTATTTTAACCATGGCCGACCGATTGAACCTTGAGACACTGGCAGAAGGTGTTGAAACACCTGGCGAGCATGCGTTGATGGCGCAGCTTGGTTGTGATCATGTCCAGGGATTTGGCATCGGCAAACCCATGCCCTTTGACAAGACCCTGGTCTGGATGACAGCGCATCAAGCCAGAGTTGGCGGCACACCCAGAATTGGTCGGCAAACAAGTTGAAAAGCCGCTTTGGCCCTTCTGAATGGGTTTTCGCGACGATCTGACGGGCGATTCCGCTTGACCTTTGCCCCCGCACTCTGTTGAACCCTGCGGGTGTCTTTCACTGCTCAAGGTGGCTGTCCCAGATGGACGATCAGAACAAGAATCTCATCCTCGCAACCGCGCTCAGCTTTCTGGTGATACTGGTGTGGTTTGTTTTGTTTCCGCCACCGGAACCTGCGCCTGTCTCGGAACAGAGCGAGATTGCAACAGCGGATGAGGCCGACGTTCAGACACCCAGCGCGGCGGACACTGTGGCCGAGGCGACAACCGCCGCAGAAGAAACACAACCCGAAGAGCAGGCGGCGCGCATTGCAATCGAAACCCCCCGCCTGAAAGGCAGTTTGTCCCTGTCGGGCGGTCGCATCGATGAGTTGTTCCTTAAAGACTACAAGGTCTCCATCGCCGAAGGCGCCCCGATTGTGGAATTGCTGTCGCCGGTGGGGTCGGATTCGGCCTATTACGCTCTGTACGGCTGGGCCCCGGGCACAGGGCTTGCGGGAACGGATGTCCCCGGCCCCAACACGTTGTGGACACTTGAACAAGGTGACACGCTGGGCGTGGACAGCCCGATTACATTGGCTTGGGACAATGGCAACGGTTTGACGTTCCGCCGCACTGTCTCAGTTGATGAAAACTACATGTTTACCGTGTCGCAATCGGTTGAAAACGGCACTCAGGCCGAGGTCGGACTGGCCCCCTACGGTATTCTGGCCCGACATGGCATCGGTGAAGACGGTGATCTGCCGGAATTGAAGAACTTTTTCATCCTGCACGAGGGTGTAATCGGCATGGCCGACGGCACCCTGGAAGAGGTCGACTATGGCGATGTCCGCGATTTCGACATCGACCCGAATGAACGTGCGCAAGCCGAAGTTTATCAGGTCAAGCAGGATGGCTGGATCGGATTCACCGATCATTACTGGATGACAACCCTGATCCCGGAGCCCGGAACCGCGTTCAAGGCTGCCGCAAAATATGACCCGCGACGCAAGATTTATCAGACTGAAACGGTCCTGCCGACGCTGACGGTTGCCGCCGGTGCGACCGAGGAAGTCACAACGCGTCTCTTCGCAGGAGCCAAAGAATGGGAAGCCATCCGGGAATATCAATCTGAAGGCGTGCAAAAATTCATCGACAGCATCGACTGGGGCTGGTTCTTTTTTCTGACAAAGCCCATCTTCTGGCTGCTGCACAATATAAATATTCTCATTGGCAACATGGGCTGGTCTATCATCGGCCTGACCCTGATCATCAAAGCCATTTTGTTGCCGCTCGCGTTTAAGTCCTATGTTTCGATGGCCAAAATGAAAGAGCTGCAGCCGCAAATGGAAGCGCTCAAAGAAGCCGCAGGCGATGATCGCCAGAAAATGCAGCAAGGCATGATGGAACTATACAAAAAAGAAAAGGTGAACCCGGCTGCGGGCTGCCTGCCCATTCTGTTGCAGATTCCGATATTCTTTTCGCTGTACAAGGTGATCTTCGTCACCATCGAACTGCGTCAGGCCCCGTGGTTCGGTCCGTTTCGCGACCTCAGCGCGCCTGATCCGACCTCTATCATGAACCTGTTCGGCCTGTTGCCCTGGGCCGGTCCACAGCCCGACTCGCTGCTCGCTTTGATTTTTATCGGCATTCTGCCCTTGTTGCTGGGTATTTCGATGTGGCTGCAACAAAAGCTGAACCCGGCCCCAACGGACGCCACACAGGCAATGATCTTTGCGTGGATGCCATGGGTCTTTATGTTCATGCTTGGCGGGTTTGCAAGCGGGCTGGTGGTATACTGGATTGCCAACAACACGATCACCTTTGGCCAGCAGTATCTGATCATGCGCAGTCAGGGTTACAAGCCGGATGTCTTTGGCAACATCAGGTCCGGGTTCAAGAAATCACCAAAGACGGATGACAAATGAATGGCGTGATCACAAACATCTGGCGTCATCCGATCAAAAGCCACGGGCGAGAGGCACTGGATGTTGCAATATTAAGCCCGGGCGAAACGATGCCCGGGGATCGTGTTTGGGCCGTTGCGCATGAAAGCTCTGACGCAGACGGAAGCCGATGGGTCCCATGCGCCAATTTCAGCCGCTGTTCCAAAGCCCCTCAGCTGATGGCGATCTCGGCGCAGACGCAGGGTGACACCATTACGCTGAGCCATCCGCGCAGACCCGACATTCGGTTCAATCCTGACGTCGAACAAGACGTGTTTCTGGACTGGGTCAAGCCGCTGATGCCGCCAGAGCGGGCAGCCTCGGCCCGCATTATCCGGGTTCCCGGGCGCGGAATGACCGACAGCGATTTTCCGTCAATCAGTTTGTGCAATGCTGCCTCACACCGCGCGGTGTCGCAAAAACTCGATCAGGATCTTTCGATACACCGCTGGCGGGGCAACATCTGGTTCGATGGCTTGCCGCTGTGGGAAGAATTCGACTGGCTTGGCAAGGATATCCAGATCGGTGATGCCGTGCTGCATGTTCGCGAACGAATAAAGCGATGCCTGGCAACCACGGCCAACCCGGAAACAGGTGAACGCGATGCCGATACGCTGGGTGCGCTTGGCAGCTGGGGCCATCAGGACTTTGGCGTCTATGCCGAGGTGATCAAGGCAGGCCCTGTTCGTGTTGACGACAAGGTGCGCGTAGTATGACCGCCCTTGCGTTCCCGCTGGCCGAGACCCCGGATGAGGAATCGCTGGAACGTGGCCGTAGACTTTTTGCCGGGCCATCGGACTTTGTCAAAGGTGTGGTCGCAATGGACGGCTTGCCCAGCCCGGATCGTCTTGAGATCTGTTTTGCAGGGCGTTCAAATGTCGGCAAATCCAGTCTGATCAACGCTTTGACCGGAACAAACGGGCTGGCCCGCGCCTCGAACACACCGGGGCGCACTCAAGAGATCAACTTTTTCACGCAAGGCCCCGAGCTTTATCTGGTCGATCTTCCCGGTTACGGCTATGCAAATGCACCTGTCAACGTGGTCAAAAAGTGGCAGCGGTTGCTGAAACAATATCTGAGCGGCAGGCAAACGTTGCGCCGCGCGTTTGTCCTGATTGACTCGCGCCATGGTGTAAAACCGGTTGACGATGAAATCATGAAACTGCTGGATACAAGCGCGGTGACGTTTCAGTGCGTGCTGACTAAGGCTGACAAGGTCAAGGCCAAGGATCGTTCCATTGTGCTGGAACAGGTGCGCGCGGCGCTGGCAAAGCATCCGGCTGCATTTCCGGAAATCGTCCTGACATCGTCCGAAAAAGGCGACGGCATTCCCACGCTACGGTCGGTCATTGCACATCTGGCCTAAGCCGCGTCAGACATGTTGCGCCCCGTTGACCTCAATCTCGGCGCCCGAGATATACGAACTTTCCTCAGAGCATAGAAAGTAGATCGCGGCGGCCACTTCCTCGGGCTGGCCAAGCCGGGACAACGGAAGGCTTTCGACAATTTTTTCGGTTCCGGGGCTCAGGATTGATGTTTCAACTTCTCCCGGAGCGATTGCATTCACGCGCACACCCAGCGGGCCAAAGTCATGCGCCATTTCGCGTGTCAAAGCCGCCAGGGCCGCCTTGGAGGTGGCATAGGCCGCACCGGCAAACGGATGCACGCGTGACCCGGCAATCGAAGTTACATTGACAACCGATCCGCGGGCAGCCGCAAGTTCTTCTTTCAATCCGCGCGCCAGCACGACAGACGCAAAGAAATTCACATGAAAGACCTTGCCCCAGGTCATCAGATCGGTGTTCAGCGTGCTCAGTCGTTCACCGTCCGGACCTTTAGGCGATACACCCGCATTGTTGACCAACGCATGTAGTTTCCCACCAATCATGTCTTGCAACATACCCACCGAATTGATGGTGTCTGCCGCATCGCTCAGGTCCAGTTGAACGTGATTTTCCTTGGCATCCCATGGGCAGTCGTCCGGCACCGGATTGCGTGAGCAGGTGATCACGCGCCAGCCTTCTGAATGAAACCGACGAACGGTTGAATTGCCGATGCCTCGGCTTGCACCTGTCAGAACCAGTGTTTTCTTGTCCATTGCCTCAGCCTCCGACGACAGTGCGCGATGCTGATCCTATCAGGGTCGACCCTCTCGGCAACAGTGATCTTGGCTTACACGTTCAAAACGCCTAACACGTAGGCAAGAGGACGAAAAATGAAGACACGAGACATGAACCGGGACTGGATCGCCACTGCGGCCACGCTGAACAGCGCACTGCCATATCTGCAACGTTACGACGGGGCAATTGTCGTCATCAAACTGGGCGGACACGCCATGGGCAGCGATGAAGCGATGGAAAGCTTTGCCCGGGATGTCGTCCTGATGCGGCAGGTCGGCGTCAACCCGGTTATCGTGCATGGCGGCGGGCCCATGATCAATGCAATGCTGGACAAGCTGGATATCCGGTCCGAATTTGTGAACGGCAAGCGTGTCACGGACAAAGCCACCGTAGAAGTGGTCGAGATGGTCCTGTCCGGGCTTGTAAACAAACGCATAGTGCACGCAATCAACGCGCAGGGGGGCATGGCCGTGGGCTTGTCCGGCAAAGATGCGCATTTGATGACTTGCGAGCAGACCGATCCGTCTTTGGGGTTTGTGGGGTCACCGTCCAGGATGAATCCAAAGATCCTGCAAGATCTGTTCTCGCATGATGTGATCCCCGTGATCGCACCTTTGGGCGCGGGTGAAAATGGAGAGACTTTCAACGTCAATGGCGATACGGCGGCGGGCGCGATTGCCTCGGCTCTAAAGGCGGATCGATTGCTGCTGTTAACCGATGTATCGGGTGTCAAGAACGCCGCAGGTGACGTTGTGACCGAGTTGAAAGCCGGTCAGATTCGCGAAATGACGCTGGACGGTACAATTGCCGGGGGCATGATACCCAAAACGGAAACCGCGCTGGATGCCTTGCACAGCGGGGTTCGGGCCGTCGTTATTCTGGATGGTCGGGCGCCCAATGCCGTTTTGCTTGAACTTTTCACTGAACATGGTGCAGGATCATTGATCCGACCCGACTAGAACCTGTGGCGATCCTGACATGACCGGACAGTCTGCTTTTAATATGTCTGCCGACCCCTATGACAGGGTTGAAGACGCCGCAAAGCAGGCCGGGCTGATTGTCATGGGCGCACTGCATCCACGCGAAACGGACGCCAAGCAATTAGATGGCGGTACACTGATCCTGCTGGGGGTCGCGGGCACATTCTGGCCGGTCCTGAAGGCCGCTCCGGAATGGTCAGGACCAGACCCGGTTGATCGCTGGTCGACACGTGTCGTCGGGCAAATCGCGCAGGAGCTGGGGGCCGTTGCCCATTTTCCATTTGGCGGTCCACCCTATGCGCCGTTCATTGATTGGGCGCTGAAATCCGGTCGAACCTTCAGCAGTCCGGTCGGTGCTTTGGTACATGACACCGTGGGAATGCTGATCTCATTTCGGGGCGCCCTGCATTTCGCTGAGGAATTTTCAATCCCGAAAGCCGATGCGCCCTCTCCCTGCGCCACCTGCGCAGCCCCCTGCGCGTCGGCCTGCCCGGTCGACGCGTTGAGCGCGCGCAGTTTCTACGACGTGGAAGCCTGCCATACACATCTGGATACGGTCGCGGGCCAGTCCTGCATGACGGGCGGATGCCTTGCCCGGCTCGCCTGCCCGCTCAGCCCCGGTGCAGGGCGGGATCCCGAACAATCGGCCCATCATATGCACGCATTCCATCATCTTTGGGCGTATCAGGCACCATGACCCGCAGATTGATCGTGATGCGCCACGCAAAATCGAGCTGGAACAGCCCGGCGCCGCGGGATCACGACCGTCCGCTGAACAAACGCGGCCGCGCGTCCGCGCCTGCTATTGCGGCCTGGTTGACCAGAAATCAATGGTTGCCGGACGAAGTGCTGTGTTCTTCTGCCCTGCGCACGCAAGAGACCTGGCAGAGGACAGGTCTGAGTGCCGCAAAGACAAGGATCATCCCGGCTCTATACCATGCCGAGGCAGAGGTGATGCTAGACATTCTGTCCGAGGCCACAGGCGCGACGGTCCTGATGCTTGGCCACAATCCCGGCATTGCAGAATTCGCAGATCAGATTGCGGCGCAGACTCCGCAGCATTCCAGGTTTTTTGACTATCCGACCGGCGCAACAACGGTTCTGGAATTCGACATAGCCGACTGGTCCGACATTCGATGGCATAGTGGGCAGGTTTTAGGCTTTGCTATCCCGCGTGAGTTGCTGCCAGAATAAAAGGCGGGGAAAACCCCGCCTTTTTGATGTGTTTCCCGGCTCAGTGCCCGAGGATCTGGCTGAGGAACAGCTTGGTCCGTTCGCTTTTTGGGTTGTTGAAGAACTCTTCCGGTTCGTTCTGTTCCACAATTTGACCGGCATCCATAAAGATCACGCGGTTGGCGACCTGACGCGCAAAGCCCATCTCATGCGTGACGCACAGCATGGTCATGCCTTCTTCGGCCAGCTCGATCATGGTGTCTAGCACCTCTTTGATCATCTCGGGGTCCAACGCCGATGTCGGTTCATCGAACAGCATGATCCGTGGCATCATGCACAGGCTTCGCGCAATCGCCACACGCTGTTGCTGACCCCCCGATAGCTGGCCGGGATACTTCAGCGCCTGATCCGGGATTTTCACCTTTTCAAGGAAGTGCATTGCACGGTCCTCGGCCTCTTTCTTGGGGGTTTTGCGGACCCAGATCGGCGCCAGTGTGCAGTTCTCCAGAATGGTCAGGTGCGGGAACAGGTTAAAATGCTGGAACACCATGCCAACTTCAGACCGAATCTTGTCGATATTTTTCAGGTCATTCGACAATTCGATCCCGTCCACCACAATCGTACCCTGCTGGTGTTCTTCCAGCGCATTCAGACAGCGGATCAGGGTGGATTTGCCCGATCCCGACGGCCCCGCGATCACGATCCGCTCGCCCTGATTGACGGTCAGATTGATGTCGCGCAGCACATGGAAGGAACCGTACCACTTGTTCATGCCGCTGATGTCGATGGCGATCTCGTCGCTCACCTGCATTTTTGAGCGGTCGATTTCACGTTCTACTGCAAGTTCAGACATGCGTTGAACTCCTTAATGATGATCCGTGGCAAGGCGACGCTCGAGCCACTGGGAATATTGTGAGATGCCGTAGCAGACGACAAAGAACAGAAGCGCGGCAAAGCCCAGAAGCTCCCAGTAAACGCCGTTCCATTCGGTTGACGCCAGAATGGGCCCCCGGATCATGCCCACCAGATCGAACATCGAAATGACCGAAACCAGCGTGGTGTCCTTGAACAGGCCAACGGCCACGTTCACGATACCAGGGATCGAGATCTTTAGAGCCTGCGGCAGGATGATCAGCCGCATGGCCTGTGGGTAATCAAGGCCCAGACTGTCTGCTGCCTCATACTGACCGCGTGGAAGCGCGGCCAGACCGCCGCGGATCACCTCGGCGATATAAGCGGCCGAGAACATGGTGATCATGATCACAACGCGCAGGAACAGGTCGACGGTGCTGTCAGGCGGAAAGAAATACGCCAGCATCACCGAAGCCACAAACAGCAGCGTGATCAGTGGCACGCCGCGGATGAACTCGATGAAGATGACACAGACCCATTTGATCAGCGGCATATTGGATTGACGGCCCAGTGCCAGCGCGATGCCCAAAGGCACCGACAAGGACACACAGGTGACACCCAGCATCATGTTCAGCATAAAGCCGCCCAGATCGCGGCTGGGCACAGCCGAAAGCCAGGCATTTTCCGATGCACCTTCTGGAATCAGCGCCGCGCCGACATTCCAGATGACAAGAGCAACGATGATCGCTCCGAAAAAGCCGGCGGCAAAGCTGTTCTTGCCCAGTTTCTGGAACACGGCTCCGGCGGCAACACAGCCGACCAGCGCAACCAGCGGCGCAAGGATCGTACCGCCCCAGATCAGCCAGAAGGCAATGAAAGGATAAAGACCCGTAAAGACCAGCAGCTTGCGCGGCAGATCAAAGAACAGGACCGGCGCAAAGGCCACCAGCATCAGAACAAAGGCCAGATTCGGACGCCAGTACGCATCAGCCGGATATTTGAACCCGTAGATCAGTTGTGGCCAGCGTTCGGTCAAAACCGCGAAACACGCGCCTGTTTTGCCCGCCAGAATCTCGCGGCACTGTGCCAGCGAGTCCGCCTGCCACACCCCGTTCAGAATCCATGGCAGCGTGTTCTTCAGCAGCACATAGATCAAGATCAGCGACAGGAGCGTCAGGATGGTGTTGGAAACGCCTGAGAACAGGTTTTCGCGCAGCCATTTGACTACACCTGTTTCGCGCGCCGGTGGCGGCGCGGGTGGAATCGTGCCTTCGGCCACAAAGGCGATCGGATTGGTTGTTTGATCAGCCATGGCTCAGCGCTCCTTCAACTTGACGGATGCGTTGTAGATGTTCATCACCATCGAAATCAGCAGCGAGGCGGTCAGATAAAACAGCATCAGCAGCAGGACACATTCAATGGCCCGCCCGGTCTGGTTCAGTGTGATGCCGCCCAGCGTTGCAGTGATATCCGCATAACCAACGGCGATGGCCAGTGACGAGTTCTTGGTGATGTTCAGGTATTGTGAAATCAGCGGTGGTATGATGACCCGCAAAGCCTGCGGCAAAACCACAAGGTTCATAACCCGGCCCGGACGCAAACCCAGTGCTGCGGCGGCCTCGGTCTGACCTTTGGAAATCGCCTGAATCCCGGCGCGCACATTCTCGGCAATAAATGCACCGGTGTATATCGACAGCGCGAACCACAAGGCAATCAGCGGGCCACCAACCTTGATACCGCCGCTAAAGTTAAAGCCCGTCAGCGCAGGCACATCCCAAGTCAGCCTCATCAGAACCATCAGGATCGCAAACGGAACAAGCCATACCGCCAGGTTGAGCAGCAGGGTTTTGGGGCGTTCGCCCGTTTCTTCCTGCTTTTTTGATGCACGTTTGTCGATCTCGCGCGTTGCAAACCACGATCCGACCAGGAACAGAACGACCAGCAACCAGTTCAGAAAGGTCGACGCGAACAGACCATTGGCGAATTCGGGCCTGGGGATATAGACACCACGATTTGTAAAGGCGAACAGATCCAGCACCATGCTGGATGTTGGGTTGTCCCCCCGAAATGCGCGTGGTCCGGGCAGCACAGCCGTCATGATCGTGAAGATGATGATGATCCAGATCAGAACCGGAATATTGCGGAATATTTCAACATAAACCGCCATCAGTTTGGACACGAGCCAGTTGTTCGACAACCTCAGCACGCCTGCAATCACGCCAAAGACCGTGGCTGTTATGCAGGCCAGAAAGGCAACCAGCAACGTATTGAGCAAACCGACCACCGCCGCACGTGCGTGCGACGATTGACTGTCGTATTCGACCAATCGCTGGTTGATGTCATACCCGGCCGCGTCGCCAAGGAATTCATAAGAAATGTTGAGCCCTGCGGCCCTGAGGTTCTGAATCAGGTTATTACCCAGATACCAGATACATAGCGCAATAACGACAGCCGCGATCACCTGGAATGTAAGCGATCTGTAGCGGGTATCGTTTATGAGCATCGACAACCGAAAATCAGCTTTCGGCGGGTCAGTCATAGTCGACATATTTTGGGATCCCCGTAGCTTGCGAACTACTTCAACTTGGCGAGGTTTTCCCCACTCTTCATCCGTCCGCAGCAGTTTATTGCAGAAGAGGGCGCGAGTTTCCCCGCGCCCTCATCCGATGGTATCTTAGCGGAACGGCGGCGAATACAGCAGGCCGCCTTCGGTCCACTGGGCGTTCAGGCCGCGTGCCAGACCAATCGGCGTTTCTTCACCGATGTTCTTGGCAAACACTTCACCATAGTTGCCACCCGATTTGATTGCGCGGGCAGCCCAGTCAGCGTCCAGACCCAGCATCTCGCCCAGGGTTCCTTCGGTACCCAGCAGGCGATTGACTTCGGGATTGTCGGTGCCAGCGCTCAGCTCGTCGATGTTCGCCGATGTGACACCCAGCTCTTCAGCCGAAATCAAGGCGTTCAGCGTCCAGCGCACAACATCGCCCCACTCGTGATCGCCGTGACGGACCAGCGGGCCCAGCGGCTCTTTCGAGATGATTTCGGGCAGCAACACATGCTCATCCGGATTTTCGAACGTGGCACGCGTTGCGGCCAGGCCCGAAGCGTCGGTCGTGTAGACGTCACAGGCACCAGCCAGATACTGTTGCTGCGCTTCAGCGTTGGTTTCGATCGGAACCGGCTCGTAGCTGATGTTGTTGGCACGGAAGAAATCGGCCAGGTTCAGTTCTGTGGTTGTACCGGTCTGGATGCAGACGGTTGCGCCATCAAGTTCCTTAGCCGAGCTTACGCCCAGAGCCTTGGGAACCATGAAACCCTGACCATCATAGTAGTTTACGCCGGTAAACTCGAACTTCAGGTCGACGTCGCGGCTGAAAGTCCAGGTTGTGTTACGGGCCAACATGTCGATTTCGCCAGATGCCAGCGCGGTAAAACGTGTTTTACCGGTGGTTGGAACAAACTCAACGGCGCTTGCATCGCCCAGCACAGCGGCTGCAACAGCGCGGCAAAGATCGACGTCAAAGCCTTTCCACTCGCCGTTTGCATCAGGTGCCGCAAAGCCAACAAGACCGGTGGTCACGCCGCAGTTCAGGGTACCGCGCGCCTTGACGTCGTCTACGGTTCCCGCCAAGGCTGCGCCTGCGGTCAGACCGGCAATCGTTGCCGCGCCCAAGATTACGGATTTTTTCATTTTTACCTCTTCCTGATTTCCCGCCCTGAAAATGAGCGGCTCTGTCCGACAAGTGGATGCCGGAAAGGTTACCCCAAAGGTGTCTCCCCTTTAGTGGGCTTGAGTTTGGGCGCATTCATTAACAAACGTCAAGGGTCGTATCAGCTAAAACGATCAATGTAGCCCTAAGGTTTTTGATCATACGCTTAAAATTCGGGACAGGAAGGATCAAACCGATAGATCGAAAAAGCACTTGGCATGCAGAAACGCAGCTTTTTTCGTTTCAGCAGCCGCATGCGCTTCGTCGTCGTGACCCCATTGTTCGACCTGCCAGTCCTCGTCCAGTCTTGAAATACGCCAGATTTCCTCGGATGGGCGCCAGTCCAAAGCAGCGGCAAATCCCAGGATCAGAGAACCGGACAGACTGACCAGATCGTGAAATGCCGCCAACTGAAACGCGTCCAGACGGTGAACCCGCCGGCGCAGTTCATGCAGTGCAACATCGGGTTGAGGCTGGTGCAGGACACCCGCAACAGGATGCAGTCTGGCCGACAACGTCGCAGCCGCCCAATCCAATGCCGGATCCCAGTCCCGCGCCTGACGCGCCAGCAATTCCTGCGGATGCGTCGCGCGATAGCACAACAGATCCGAGTCGCCGTAATCCGCAAGCATATCTGCAACCTCGGCATGCTGGGTGGCCACCTTGTCAATCGCCGCGTTGGCAGACCGGGTGAACGGCATCGACATTGGATCAACCTCTGTATCCTGCGCGTCCCATTCGGCCCCAATTGCATCTGCCATCGCCCGTGTCGGCAAAATCAGATCTGCCTTGGCGGGTGTCTTAACGCTGCGACCATCCAGTTCGACGGCGAACCCGTCTGCCACCTGCACAACCGCGCTTTTTTTCCAGAACCGCTTGGGTTTCCACTCGCTCATTGTGTCAGTTCCACAGTTTGACCAGCACGTCGGGCAATTGGTCGAAAGTTTCAATAATATGAGCCGCCGATGTCAGTGTCGCGTGATCATGATAGCCCCAGGTCACACCGATACCCGGAATACCCGCCGCTGCGGCCATATCCATGTCATAGCTTGTGTCGCCAATCATAACCGCGTTTGCCTGTTCCACCCCGGTTTCTGCCAGCGCGGCCTGCACCATCGACGGATGAGGTTTTGAAGGATGATGATCGGCGACCTGAAGGGTCACGAAACAGCCATCCAAACCGTGCCCTTCGATCAGCGCGTCCAGACCACGCCGGGACTTCCCCGTCGCCACGCCCAGCAGAACATCAGGCATCACGCGGAGCCTTTCGATCACCTCACGCACGCCCGGAAAAAGAGGCGAGCTGGCCACACCCGTTTGCAGGCGCTGGTCGTGAAACGCCTGTTTGTAACCTTCGACCAACGCTGCCCGCATCGCTTCCGGCTGATCGGGCGCAAGTCGCGCGATTGCGGCAGGCAAGGACAGGCCCACAATGGACAGAATTGCCTCACGCTCAGGTATGTCGACCGACAAAGCCTGAAAGCTGTGTGTCATGCAATTTACAATGCTGGCCTGACTGTCGACCAGCGTACCGTCGACATCGAACAGAACCAGTCGCAGGGGTGTGCTCATTGCAGATCCTCGAACGGATCATCGGACGCCAGATCTTCGGACCAGCCAAAAGTGTCCCAACTGTGCTTCATGTGATCCGGCAAGGGTGCTGATATTGTCACCGTTTTACGCGTTATCGGATGCTGAAACGACAATTGACGCGCATGCAGATGCAGTTTCTTGCTGATGATTCCGCCCAGTTGCGCCCCCCAGCCATCGCCCAGATTTTCCTGACCCGATCCACCATATTTTCCATCCCCGATGATCGGGTGCCCAATTGCCGCCATATGGGCCCGCAACTGATGGGTGCGCCCTGTAACGGGCTCCATGGCCACCCAAGCAGCCCGACCTGCCACGCGATACAGCGTTGCGTACAGCGTATGCGCACGCTTTGCCCCCGGCGTGTCGTTGATGGCACTTGGATGCACCGGGATCATCTTTTCGCCTTCGCCATGTTTGCCATGCCCCGGTGCCTTGACCAGACCGGTCTTGATTTCACCCAGATAGGGTGTTGGCACACCTGCAACCAGCGCCCAGTAAATCTTGCGCGTATCGCGATGGCGAAAGGCCGCTGTCAGTCCCTTTGCCGCATCACGGGTCCGGGCCATCACAAGGACACCCGATGTGTCCTTGTCCAACCTGTGCACAAGGCGTGGATTTTCGTCATAGCCGAACCGCAGAGCGTTGGACAGGCTGTCCACATGGCGCGTTTGGCCGCTGCCACCCTGCACGGCAAGGCCATGCGGCTTGTTCAGGGCAAGAACATCATCGTCGCGATAGATAACGCACGCCTGAATCATTTTGGCGTCAGACTCGGACAGAGGCTGGGACACCTCGGCGGGTTTGTGATCCGCGTCCGGCAGCGGCGGGACACGGACAATCTGACCGGCTTGCAATCGGGTCGAGGCCTTGACCCGTCCGCCATCTACCCTCACCTCGCCTTTGCGGCACATCTTTTCGATGCGTCCTTGACTGACATGTGGGAACATGCGGCGCAGCCAGCGATCCAAACGCTGGTCACCATCGCCTTCGGCCACGCTGATCATCTGTACGCCGCTCATGCCATTGCCCCTTGTCCCGCGCGGCTGTCACGCCCGGTTCCGGCTGTTGGTACTGTTTCAGAAAACATGGGCGTCTGTCGCGCGCAACGGGCCAAGAGTCAAGATATCAGGACAGCAGTTCAGATGTTTGAATAGTTACCACGACGTTGTGCAAATGCCGCCCTGTTCTATCGCGCGAAATCCAGCCTGTTGGCCCTTTTGACTTTTGGCCCCTCCCTGCGCAGAAAACCGTAATTTCGGTCGGACCCTGTTCGAATACAAGAACCGCGTCTGCCAACACATGTCACCAGTGACACCACGGCACTATCCGTTTTGACCAAGCGTGCTCAGCCGTTGCGTTGCGTGCGCAGCTTGGCGAAATAATCCAGCCGCTTTTTCAGTTCGCGTTCGAACCCTCGTTCGACCGGTTGATACAAAACAGGGCGCTCCATCCCGGCAGGAAAGTAGTTTTGCCCGGAAAATCCGTCTTCGGCGTCATGATCATAGGCGTAGCCGGCACCATATCCCTGATCTTTCATCAACGATGTCGGCGCATTCAGAATGTGTTTTGGCGGAGGCTCGCTGCCAGATGTTTTGGCCAGACGCATGGCGGATTTGTATCCGACATAGGCACCGTTCGACTTGGGCGCCAAAGCCAGATAAACAAGTGCCTGCGCTAGTGCCAATTCACCTTCGGGCGATCCAAGCCGCTCATATGTCTGCCACGATTGCAGGCAGATTGCCTGCGCCTGCGGATCGGCGAGGCCGATATCCTCGACCGCCATTCGCGTGATCCTTCGGGCAAGGTAGCGCGGATCCTCACCGCCTGTCAGCATCCGTGCAAACCAGTACAGGGCCGCATCCGGGTCGGACCCGCGCACGGATTTGTGCAAAGCTGAGATCAGATTGTAGTGTTCGTCCCCGGCCTTGTCATATTTTGCGGCACGGCGCATCAGACGTGTCGCCAGGGCATCTGCGTCCAACGGCGAATCCACTGACCATGCTGCGATTTGTTCAATCAGGTTCAAAAGCGCCCGACCATCCCCGTCGGCCATGTTTTGCAACGCGTCGCGGGCTGTTGGCGTCAATGGCAAAGCCTGATCCAATTCCTTTTCCGCGCGTTGCGTCAGCCGCTCCAGATCGGTCAAGCTCAGCCGCTCCAGCACAAGAATCTGCGACCGGCTGAGCACGGCGGCGTTCAACTCGAAAGAGGGATTTTCGGTGGTGGCGCCGACCAGAAGGATAGTGCCGTCCTCCATATGTGGCAGAAAACCGTCCTGCTGGGCCTTGTTGAAACGGTGGATTTCATCGACGAACAGCAAAGTCCCCTGCCCGTTTTGGCGGCGGATCTTGGCAGCCTCAAACACTTTTTTCAGATCGGGAACACCCGTGAATATTGCGCTAACCTGCACGAAATGCAGATCGGTTTCCTGCGCCAGCAGGCGTGCAATCGTTGTCTTGCCAACACCGGGCGGTCCCCAGAAAATCAGGCTGGACAAGCTGCCTGACGCCAGCATGACACCCAAAGGAGCATCTGCGCCCAGCACATGTTCCTGCCCGATAACTTCGGCCAAGGATTTGGGTCGCAACCGATCTGCCAAAGGGCGATGTGGATGTGCGGCGGGCTCTTCAACCCCGGTGTCGAAAAGGTCGCTCATGACCCTAAAGCCGAAATCGCAGCGCCAAGCTGCGGCCATCGCGCCTGATTGTGATGCGCAGACGGCGGCCGGGGTCCGTCAGCGCTCGCACCACGTCATCCGGGCTGTACAGGGTCGTATCATTGATAGTGTCCAGAACATCACCGGCCCGCAATCCGGCGCGTGCGCCATATGGCCCCGGGTCAACAACCACAACGCCAGTTTCTGACAGGCGCAATCCCAGCTTTGCGATTACCGCCGGATTGATACCCGAAACGATCAGTTCGGGCAGTACCGTTTTGTCACTCAGAACCGTCTGTTTTGCAGCGGGCGTGTCGGGTGCTTTGATCAAGGCCACTTCGACATCAGCGATGTCTTGACCGCGCAACCGTGTCATCAATGACGTGCCACCAACCCCTGCGACAGACATCCGAAATTTCATTTCCG
This sequence comes from Pseudomonadota bacterium, assembly GCA_039028255.1. Taxonomy (GTDB): domain Bacteria; phylum Pseudomonadota; class Alphaproteobacteria; order Rhodobacterales; family Rhodobacteraceae; genus Ruegeria. Next base: position 16,681 of record JBCCIK010000070.1, read on the forward strand.
CAGGTGAGTTGACCTCATCACCATCCACATGGGTCACCACATCTCCGACCCTCAGGCCGGCATCAGCCAATGGGCTAAGGTCGTGCAGGTCAGAAATCACAACACCCAAAGGAAGAGCGAATCCAAGCGAATCTGCAATATCCGCGCTCATGTGCTGACCGGTCATCCCAGCCCAAGGACTGACAAAGCTGTCATTGCCCGCCTGTGCCTGTCGCAGGAACTCGGCCACCAGATTGGCAGGAATGGCAAACCCGATCCCGTTCGAACCGCCTGAGCGGGTCAGGATCGACGTGTTGATCCCAATCAGATCGCCATTCACATCAATCAACGCACCCCCTGAATTGCCCGGGTTGATAGCTGCATCCGTCTGAATGAAATACCCGCGCGCATTCCCTGTCGCGGTCCCGGTTCGCGCCAGCCCTGATATGATACCGGATGAGACCGTTTGGCCCACGCCAAACGGGTTGCCGATCGCCAAAGTCAATTCGCCCACTTCTACATGATCGGAATCGCGCAGGCTGAGATATGGCAGGCGTTCGGCGTTTTCCAGCCGCAGAATGGCAATATCGCTTTCCTTGTCACCCAACACGACCTGCGCAGAATATTCGCGCCGGTCTGTCGTGACCACACGAATATCCGTTGCTGTGCCAACCACGTGGTAATTGGACACAACGTAGCCGTCCTGAGACAGAACAACACCCGATCCTAACGAGTTCTGCACCCTTGGACGCGGGTCCCGGAATCCGCGACCAAAGAAGTCCTGAAAGAACGGATCCGTGAACAAAGGTTGCGCCCGACCTTGTCGAACGATCTGGGCGTAGATGTTCACCACCGCCGGTGCCGCCTGTTTGACGACCGGCGCAAAGCCCAGCGAAATCTCGGCTTGTGATTGCGGCACGCGGGTCTGGGCCGTGGCAATGGTCGCGGATGCAACAATCAAAACGATCAGTACTGCACGGAGCATGTAAACCTCATCCTGCAATGCTGGAATGGATATGCGACGAC
>JBCCIK010000071.1:0-17565 GCA_039028255.1 Pseudomonadota bacterium
ACTTGCGACGGATCGGTGCGAGAACTTTCACCGAGGTCTTCGAGGCAATCGGAGCAATCTGCGATCTCTACGACCCAGAAGAGTGCTGGAACTACTTCAAGGCTGCAGGATATGTCTCAAACTAATCTCGAAACGCTTTAGCAATCAAAGCCCGGAAAACTGGGCCGCCTGTTTTTCAGTCCAAAGCACGGTGATTTCAAATCCCTTTTCGGTCTGCTCCTCGGACCGGACCACATCGTGACGAAACAGCCAGGCGCGTTTGTCACCGTCTGCAAAGCCAAGGTTCAGCGTGGTTTGGTGGCGAACCCCGTGCAGTTTTGCGGCAATCTCGCGCAGCAACGCCTGCACACCTTCACCCGTTACGGCCGAGATGGCAAATGTACCCCGATCCCTGTGGGTGCGGGCCAGGACAGCATCGCGCTCGTCCCCGCCCAGCAGGTCGATCTTGTTCAGCACCTCAAGCCGTGGCCGTTCTTCGTCAACACCCAGAGATGCCAGAATTGTGTCAACGTCCTGGGCCTGCAATTCGGTTTCGTCATGGCTGATATCGCGTACATGCAGGATCAGGTCCGCGCCCAGAACCTCTTCCAACGTGGCGCGGAAGGCGGCAACCAGTTCGGTAGGCAGGTTGGATATGAACCCCACGGTGTCGGACAGGATCACCTCTGGCCCGTCCGGCAATTCAACCCGGCGCATGGTCGGGTCCAGAGTAGCGAACAGCATGTCTTTGGCCATGACTTCGGCGCCGGTCAGGCTATTGAACAAGGTCGACTTGCCCGCGTTGGTGTATCCGACCAAAGCCACGATCGGATACGGTACTTTTGCGCGTGCGGCCCGGTGCAGCGTGCGGGTTTTGACAACCTTTTGAAGCTGACGACGCAGGCGCACAAGCTGTTCATCAATGGCGCGGCGGTCGGCCTCGATCTGGGTTTCGCCGGGTCCGCCAACAAACCCCAACCCGCCGCGTTGCCGTTCAAGGTGCGTCCAGGCACGCACCAGGCGCGTGCGCTGGTAGCTCAGCGCCGCCATCTCGACCTGCAACACGCCTTCGCGGGTGCGTGCGCGATCACTGAAAATCTCAAGAATCAGCCCGGTCCGGTCCAGAATTTTAACCTTCCAGGCCCTTTCCAGATTGCGCTGTTGTACCGGCGTGACAGGTCCGTCGATCAAAACCAGCTCGATCTCGTGATCATGCAGCCGCTCGGCCAGATCATCGATCTTGCCACTTCCGAACAGCAATCCCGCCTGCGCGCGTTGCAGGCGCACGACTTCAGAGCCGATCACATCCAGATCAGGCAAGGCCGCGGCCAGAGCCACCGCTTCTTCCAGCGCCGGTTCAGCAGCCCGGCGCTGGTCATCTGACTTGATTTCGGGATGCAGCACCCAGGCCCGGGTGCGCCTCCGTTCATGTTCCATCAAGAGGCGTCTTCGCCCTCATACAGGCTGATCGGTTGCGACGGCATGATTGTCGAAATCGCGTGCTTGTAGACCAGCTGCGACTGTCCGTCGCGGCGCAACAAGACGCAGAAATTATCAAACCAGGTGATCACACCCTGCAATTTCACACCATTGATCAGGAAAATCGTGACCGGGACTTTTGCTTTCCGTACGTTGTTCAGGAACGCGTCCTGAAGATTCTGTCTGTCCGAAGCCATATTTTTTTAACTCGCCGTTGTTCTTGCTACGCGCTGCGGACCAACGCGCTCCCACCGAGGCAGTATGGAGTGCCGCGCAGAGATATTCCAGATGAAAAATCAGGCAGTAACACGCTAAACCGCCCGCGGCGTTAACCGCGCCACAGTGATGGTGTGATCAGCGCAATGATTGCCAGCGTCTCAAGCCGACCGATCACCATGGCCGCACACAACGTCAGCTTGGCCGCGCCGGACAAATCCACCAGCCGGATCGGTACATCCGTGGCCAGTTCGATCAGCGGCCCCGTTGTGCTGAGCGCGGCAACACTCATCACCATGGCCTGTTCGAAACCGGCGCCCATCATGGCCAGCAAAAGGTTGAACAAGGCCAGCGTCAGCGCGAACATCATCAGGAAGATCCAGGCAATGAATGCGCCATCGCTTTGGATACGCCGGTTGCCCCCGCCCACGCCACTGACTGAGGACGGATGAATCAGGCGATCAATCTCGCGCGCACCGTTCAGATACAGCGCATAGACCCGCAACAGCTTGACACCGCCTGCTGTTGTGGCAACCCCGCCGCCCACCAATGCAAGGCCGATCAGAACCAGGCCGGGCGTGCCAAGACCGGACAATTGCTGTGCGTCGTTCCAGTTGGCGCTTTCAAACCCGGCCGTTGTCAGAAACGAAAGAACTGTAAACAGCATGCCCCAAACCACATTCAGCGCCTGCAACGGCTGCACCTGCCCGCCGATTTCGCTGACCCCGGCCAGAACGCGAAAAAACAACAACCCGGCCACGGCCAGCACGATCATCAGCCCGATCCGAAACTCAGGGTCTTTATCAAGCCGCGCATAGCCGGTTGTGGCCGTGTCGGTCGAAAAGGTCAGCCGCGACAGAGCAAAGAACAGAAACAGAAACAGGATGGCTTCGCCCGTGATGCCGGCCTGTGCGCCTTCCAGACCGCCCACGGGCGAGATGCCGGATGTCGCCATCACCGACATCGCGTGGCAAATCGCCGTCAGTCCCTGCTCTCCGGCGATCAGCAACAGAATGCAGATGACAGCTGTCAGCCCGGCATATATGGGTGTCAGGCTGCGTGTCACGCGCAGCAGACGACCCCGCGGGTCGACCTTTTCACTTTGCGCCACACCCGAGACCGGACGCCCCGGCTGGCCTCGCGCGGTAACCTCGAACCCGCCCAATGACAAGGGCGCAAGGATTGCGGCGGCTGAAATCCACATCAACAACCCGCCCATCCAGCCGACCAGCGCGCGCCACAGATGCAACGGCGCCGTCAGACGATCAGAATTTGGAAACATGTCCGCGCCGGTGGTGGTCAGCGCGCTGACCATATCGAAATAAGCATTCAGAAACGTGGTGTTGCCCAGTGCATCGTGAAACGGAATGGCCAGAAAAACCGGCAGAACCGTGAAACATCCCAACAGCACAGCCAATTGACCCAGCGTGCCGCGCCTGGGCACCCGGTTCGAGGACGCCAGGGCAATTGTGGCCACCAGAAACAGACCCAGCAGACCCGAGTACAGAAATGAGCGCGAGGTGTCATGATCGTCCAGAGCCAGCGCATAGATGGCCGGCACCCACATCGATACGGACACAACGGCCCAAATCAGCAGAAACAGCGGCAAGCGTCGCAAAAGCCCGGCCCGTTGTTTGCCCGCCCGCATCATCAGAAGAAATCGATCGAAACCTGCATCAGGCGTTCAACCTCGGGAACATCTTTGGCCATCGCAAAGATCGCCACAACGTCCTTTTCTTCGATCCGCAGGCTGCCTGTTGGCCGCAATACTTCGTCGCCTTTGCGCACTGCGCCCACCAGCACACCTTCGGGAAAGTCGATGTCGCGCAGTTTCTGACCGGACATGGGCGACGTCGACAGCACCTCGGCCTCGATAACCTCGGCTTCGGCATCGCCTATGGAATACACCTGACGCACCCGGCCGTGGCGAATATGGCGCAGTATCGAGCTGACCGTGGTGGCGCGCGGATTGATATAAGCGTCGATGCCCAAAGGTCCCATCAGGGCCACCATACTGGGATCATTGATCAGCGCAATTGCCAGCGCGCAGCCTTCGGCCTTGGCACGCACAGCAGCCAACATGTTGGATTTGTCGTCGTCGGTCACGGACAGCATGGCATCGGCGCGGTCGATCCCCGCCTCTTTGAGCAACGCGGCATCCAGACCATCACCGTTCAGAACAATTGTACGCTCCAATGCTTCGGCAGCGACTTCCGCGCATCGTCGGTCCCGCTCAATAATTTTCGCCCGCACCCGGCTTTCGCGTTCCTCCAGCGTGCGCGCAACCTCAAGCCCGACATTGCCACCCCCCACAATGACCACCCGGTCTTGCTGTTTCTGAGATTTGCCAAAGACCTCCATCGTGCGGTCCACATCCTTGACGTGAGTGAACACGTAGCATTCATCGCCAACAAACAACTGGTCTTCGGATTCCGGAGCAAACAGCGTCCCTTCGCGCCGGACCCCGACCACTATTGAACTGAGGGTCGAAAACAGATCGGTCAATTGCCGCAGCGGGGTGTTCACGATGGGACAGTCTTCTTCGACCCGGATGCCCAGCAGCTGCGCCTTGCCATCCATGAACATTTCGGTGTCAAAGGCCGATGGGGCGGACAGGCGGCGCATCGCGGCGGCGGCGACCTCGCGTTCGGGGCTGATCACGACATCAATCGGCAGGTGATCGCGGCGATACAGGTCCGAGTGGATGGCCTGAAGATAGGATTTTGCCCGCAGGCGCGCAATCTTGCGCTGGATCGAAAACACCGAATGGGCCATCTGGCAGGTGACCATATTCACCTCGTCAGAATGGGTTGCTGCAATGATCATGTCGGCATCACGCGCCCCGGCCCGTTGCAAAACATCGGGATAGCTTGCAAAACCCGCAATCCCCTGAACATCCAGCGTTTCGGTCGCGCGGCGCACCAGATCGGGGTTGTTGTCCACAACCGTCACGTCATTGAGTTCGCCCGAAAGGTGCCGTGCAATCTGCCAGCCGACCTGACCGGCGCCGCAAATGATGACCTTCATGTAACTGGCCCTTCTGCCTGAATTGCTTGCATGACAGATGCCAAGTTGACGGTCAATTTATTTGTCATATTCACCAGACTGCGGCAAGATAAGCGTATGAAAACGCTGCTACGTCTGCTTGTTCCCCTGATGGTGCTGTCCGCGTGTGGCCCACTTTCGCTGTATTACCGCGAAGGCGCCAGCGTGTCGCGAATGCAAACCGAAACCACCCAGTGTCAGGTCGCCGCCTTAAAGCAGGCGCCCGTGGCCAATCAGGTGCGTCAGGGCCCGCCCATCTATCGACCCGGCCGGACCTATTGCGACGGCAGAGGGCGGTGCTATCGCGACGGCGGCTGGTGGCAGCCGGGCCAGATCTACACGGTCGATGTCAACCAGACCTTGCGCAATCAGGTCGAAGCGCAGTGTATGGCCCAGAAAGGATACCGCCCAATCAGCCTGCCGCCCTGCCGTCAAAACGTGAAATCCGGCGTACCCGCAACCAGAACCACGACCCTGCCGCCGCTGGGAACCGAATCCTGTTTCGTTCGGTTCGATGACGGATCCTTTCAGATCATCACACCCGGTCAGGCCGGCTGACGCCAGTTTCAGCCATTGGCCATGCTGCGACGCCGTGACAACCACAGATGCGCCGTAATCGCGATTGCATAAATTGCAATCACAGCCAGCAGCAACCCGGCCGTACCAGCCCCTGCAAGCACCACCAGCAATATCGGCGTGCCCAGCAGGTTGCCCGCATTCCCCATCTGCGCAATCGCGCCATAACTCAGGGCCTGTGTTTCCGCTGTATCGTTCAACTCGGGAACAGCCGCAAAACTGCCGCCCTGCACCAGACCAAGCACTGCAAACAGTGCGACGCACGTTATCGCCAGAGGCAGTCCTGCAAAGGCCAGGGCCAACACAAGAACGCCCAGGGCAAAGCCGATATTGATCACGGTGACGCAAGAGGCAAACAGCAACAGAACCGGAACCACCAGACACGAAAATGCAATACCCGCCAGGGGCATGAGACCGGCAACCACATCCCCCACCCCATCTTGCAACTGGCCCGGCAAGATGGCCAGCAATGACACAAAGGTCAGTGTGTAAAAGAGCCAGCCAATTGCAGGCGCGGATATGAACGCAGACCTATACGTTCGGACATGCACCTGCATCAAGGCTGGAAACCCCCACTCGGTCATCATCGTCGAAGCGGGCGGTACCTGAATGCGCCAGGCCGCGATGACAGCCGCAATCACGATCATCAGCACGCCGTGCAGAGCGAAATAGGCGGGCAACCCAAACCCGGCAACCAATGGCAGGCCAAGCCATGCGTTCACCGCAAAGGCAACTCCGAAAAACGTGCTCCATAACACCATTGCAGTGTTGCGCGCACGGCCTGTTGTGATCTGCGCGATCAGTGTCGGGGCCGCAACCACAATGGCCAGATGCGACAGACCTTCGACAAGGCGGCTGGCAAGCATGATATAAAAGCCCGGTTCGCCAGCCTGAAAAAGCGAGATCGCCCCGCCGAGCATCAAACCAAAGAACAAAAGCCGCGACGGACCGATCAGTCCTGCAATGGCCCCTGAAACCGCACCCAGGATCGCCCCGATCAGACTGATGATGGACAGCATCCACCCCATGGAGTCGATGTGATCGGGATACAGCAATGCAACATCGCCGAACGGTACGGCAATCTTGGCGAATTGCGTGGCCGCGCCCAACCCGGCCAACCACAGCAAAATGACCTGCAATACTTGCGTCATAAGCTGTTTCTACAAGGGCCCGGTTTGTTCAGGAACGCATAAATTATGCGCGGGTGCCGCTGACCAGCCGTACCGGCGTGCCATCCGCCAGGTACAGGCGCTGCCACAGGATCTCTCCGGCATTGATGCGTATACGGTTATGCACCGCCTCAGAGGTCAGAAACGCCTTGGGGCTTGGCATCTGCTGATCCCACCACCCCTCGTCCAGCAATTCGGTTTCCGCCTGACGGATTTCATCGGTTGCAAACTGCCACAACGACACGCCCAGCAAGGCGCTCTGGCTGGTTTTCCAGTCGCGTGCCCGGCTGGCCGAATAGGCCAGACAGGTATGGCTGCCTTCATCAACCAGATGAACACAATCGGTAGAGGTCATGACCAGACGCCGCAACGCGCTGTCATCGGCCCGTGCGGGTCCCAGCGCGGACAGAACAGCCTGCTGCATTGCCAAGGACGGGACTTGCGCGCCGCTTTCCCATCTTGAAACCGTGGCCTGATCGACCTGCATAGTGTCAGCCAGACTGGATTGTTTGATCCCGACCGACCGGCGCAAGCGTTTCAGACGCCGGCCAAAGCCCGGGAAACCACGGGATTCAAACGTACAAGCCTTTGTTCCAGTCTGCATCCGACCCGCCTGTTGCACGGCCATCCATTCTGCCGGGGTTTACTCGGCCGGCTCAGGTTCGTCGATCTGCGCCACCCGCGCGCCGGATTTATTCGACGTGACAACACCCAGCGACTTGAGCTTGCGATGCAGAGCGCTGCGCTCCATGCCTACGAAACTGGCCGTGCGGCTGATATTTCCCCCGAAGCGGTTGATCTGGGTCAGCAGATATTCACGCTCGAACGCCTCGCGTGCTTCGCGCAATGGCAGGGTCGCCAACGCGCCGGACAGAACAACGCGCCCGGTTTCTTCGGCCTTGTCCTCATCGCTGGGCAATTCGCGCGCCTCGATCGGGCCGGTACCGTCGCCCAGGATCAGAACACGTTCGATCAGGTTCTTCAGCTGCCGGACGTTGCCCGGCCACGTCATGGTCTGCAACAACGCCACCGCCTCTTCCGACAAGTCGCGCACCGGAAGGCCCTGGGTTTCGTTGCACATCTCGATGAAGTGCTGGGCCAGAACCGGAATGTCCTCGCGCCGATCTTCCAGCGACGGCACATCTATCGGAACAACGTTGAGCCTGTGATACAGTTCCTCTCTGAACCGTTCTGCCACAATCTCGGCATCCAGATCGCGATTGGTCGACGAGATCACGCGCAGATCGACACGCACCTTGTCGCTGCCGCCCACGCGCTGAAACTGCTGGTCCACCAGAACGCGCAAGATTTTGGATTGCGTGCCCAAAGGCATGTCGGCGACCTCATCAAAATAGATCACCCCGCCATGCGCCTCTTCCAGCAGGCCGGATTCGATCCCGCGTTCCGAGCTTTCGCGACCGAACAGAACTTCTTCAACCCGCTCAGGCTCGACACCCGCGCAATTGACGGTGACGAACGGGGCGTTGGCGCGGTTGGAATGGGCGTGGATATAGCGCGCGGCGATTTCCTTGCCCGAACCCGCCGGACCGCTGAGCATCACACGACCGTTTGACTTGGTCACCTTGTCCAACTGGCCTTGCATCGCCCGGAACGAGGCGGACTTGCCGATCATGTCCGAACTGCTGACTTCTTTGCGCTTGAGCGAGGCATTCTCGCGGCGCAGGCGCGAGGTTTCCATTGCGCGACGGATCACCACCATCAGCTGGTCGATGTTGAACGGCTTTTCGATAAAGTCATATGCGCCCTGTTTTATCGCAGCTACGGCAATTTCGATATTGCCGTGGCCCGAAATGATAACCACCGGCACATCCGGGTTGTCGCGTTTCACCGCCTTTAGAATATCGATCCCGTCCATACGGCTGTCTTTCAGCCAGATGTCCAGAATCAACAGCCCCGGCGGCTCGGAATTGATCGCCGACATACACTCGTCCGAGTTTGCCGCCAGCCGGGTGGAATAACCTTCGTCCTCCAGAATGTCGGACACCAGTTCGCGAATATCGCGTTCGTCATCTACGATCAGAATGTCACTCATCTTTGGCCTGCTTTCAGTTTGTTGGTTTTGGTCGCCTGCTTTTGTGGCGCGTTGATCGGGGACATGTTGGCCCCTGGCAAACGGATCACGGCCATCGCGCCAAAATGGTCCTGTCCGTCAAAAACGGGTGCATCCTCGAGGGTCAGCACGCCGCCATGTTCTTCGATGATCTTGCGGACGATCGGCAGGCCCAGCCCGGTGCCTTCGTCGCGCGTGGTTACATAGGGTTCAAACAGCCGGGCGCGATCCTCGGGCAGGCCGATGCCGTTGTCGGCAATGGTGATGACCGTCCCTGCGTCATCGCTGGACACCACCACTTTAATCTGTGGCTTCAGATTTTCCGGCGCGCGCCTTTGTTTCAGTGTTTCAATAGCTTCGCCCGCGTTCTTTATCAAATTCGTCAACGCCTGATTCAACATCGTCGCATCCACGTCGACCATGACGGGCTGATCCGGCAAGGTCGCATCGATCTGGACATCGGGCTGTCCTGCCTGCTGCAACAGGACCGCTTCGCGCACAAGATCGACAATGTTCTCTTCTTGCCGTTCCGGCTCAGGCATGCGGGCGAATTTGGAAAATTCGTCGACGATACGGCGCAGATCATTGGTTTGCCGGACGATGACATCCGTCATCGACTCCAGACCTTCAGAATCGCCTTCGTCCAGTTTGCGGGCGAACTTGCGTTTGATGCGCTCGGCGCTCAACTGGATCGGCGTCAGCGGGTTTTTGATCTCATGCGCGATACGGCGCGCGACATCGCCCCATGCAGCCATGCGTTGCGCACTGACCAGGTCGGTGACATCGTCAAAAGCCACAACATAGCCTTCCAGCCCCCCGTCTTCGCCGCGCCGGGTCGCCATCCGCACCAGAAGATTTTCCAGCCGCCCTTTTCGGGTCACCTTGACCTCACCCTGGACGGCCTCTTGCCCGCTGTCCTTGAGACCTTCGAACAACGGCAAAAACTCGGGCACCGCAATTCCGATGGCCAGATGTTCTTCGCCCCGCGACCAGTCCAGCAATCGCTCGGCAGAACGGTTCACAAAAGTGACGCAGCCATCCGGGTCCACCCCGACAACACCCGAGGTGACCGAACTGAGGACCGAATCGAACAGACGGCGGCGAATTTCGACCTGCCGGGTGTTTTCCAGCAATGTGTCCCGCTGCCCCTTCAATTGCCGCGTCATCTGGTTGAAATACCGGCCCAGCATGGCAATTTCGTCATCGCTGGCTTCCTCGATGACCTGCACGCTCAGATCCCCGGCGCCGACCCGCTGTGCCGCCGTGGTCAGGCGTCCGACAGGTCGCGACAGACGTTCGGCAAACCACATGCCCAGCGACATGGCCGCAAGGATCAGGATGAGCGCGAAGCCCAGATACAACAGTCCGAAATTGAACAGCACCCGCCCGCGTTCGCTTTCGAGCTGCTGATAGAACTGGGCGGTTTCCTTGGTGTCATCCAACAGTGTCAGCAACTGGCCATCGACTTCGCGGCTGACGTAAAGATAGCGATCAAGATAGGCCTGCAACGGCACCAGGGCCCGAAACTCGCTGTTGTCCCAATCGGCGATAATCAAAAGGCCACCGTCGCCAGCCTCGGCAATCTGGTCCGGCGTCGGAGCTTCATAGTTGAACAGATACGAGCGATCCCCCCGCGACCGGATTTCGCCTGCTCCGTCAATGACATAAGCTTCGCGCAGACCCCGCTGAATCTGCGCCTGCCCTTGTGCCAGAACCTCTCGTAATTCGGCGTCCGAAATATAGAAATCCCGCGACCGCGCGTTGTCGAGATATCGCGCAAGAACGGCCGCATCCTGGGTCAGACCCTCGCGATGTTCCAGCTCGTACGCTTCGGCAGCGGTCAACGACGATCCGACAACCTGACGCACACGGTCCGAAAACCAGCCTTCCAGACCGATATTCACCGTCAGCCCGGCAAAAATCGCAACAGTCACCGTAGGCACCAGCGCCAGCAGCGTGAACGCCCCGATCAGGCGCAGATGCAGTCGGGACCCCGCCGATTTGGCGCGGCGCGCAGCAATCAGATTGCCCAGCTGGCTCAGCACCAGCGCGGCGACTACCAGCACATACACCAGATCGGCCAGCAGAATCAGACGCAGCGTCGGCGCCGTCGCGCCCAGATCAAACGGACCAATGACAAGATACGTGGCCAACGCCAGCACAGGCCCCAAAAGAACCAGCCCCAACGTGCCGAAATTGCGCAGTTTTCGAGATTTACGCCATCGAATAATCGATGGGACCATCCCGCTCTGTGCTCGGGTTGCCACCGTCTGCCCTCATCCTGATGTGCCGCTTGCGCGGCTTACCGCCATATATCGTGGTCGTTTCGGGCGGGCGGCCCGGATGCCACGGTTTGTGTGGCCATATTACATCAGTTTGCGCCGGCGTGTCACCTGTATATCGAGGTCTGTGATCTTTTTCCGCAGCGTATTGCGGTTAATTCCCAGAAGTTCCGCACATTTTGCCTGATTTCCGCCGGTTGCATCCAGGGCAATTTCGATCAGAGGTGCCTCGACCTCGCGCAAAATCCGCTGATACAGGCCGGGAGGTGGCAGAATGTTGCCGTGCAGATCGAAATAGCGGCGCAAATGCCGCCCGACAGAGCTTGAGAGTTTTTCGCGTTCGCCATCGCCCAGAACAGGCTCGGCTTCGGGCTGACTGCCCAGAACCATTTCCACTTCGGCTTTTGAAATTTCGTCGGCGCGGCTGGTCAGGCTCAGCCGTCGCACGGCGTTTTCAAGTTGGCGCACATTGCCGGGCCAGGAATAGCGCCGCACCAGTTCCACCGCCTCGGGGCTCAGCCAGCGTTTAGACCCTGTATCGCGTTCTTCCCGCACGAGGAAGTTCTCGGCCAGCAACGTGATGTCATCGACGCGTTCCCGCAGTGCCGGCACCTGGATTGTGGCGCCACACAGCCGATAGTACAGATCCTGGCGGATGCGGCCACTGTCCATACCTTCGGTCAAATCCGATTGGCTGGTGGCCATGAACCGTGGAACGTGATCGCCCGGGGTGTCCATCATCCGCACGATACGGGCCTGGATTTCATCGTCGATATCGGCGATTTCGTCGATCAACAGCGTTCCGCCGCGCACACGGGCCAGCACCCGCGCCGGCCCTTCCAGATCGCGCAGATCGGCTGCGGTTGCGGTGACAAACGGCAACGTACGGCGGTCCGAAAAATCGTGAATAGCCCGCGCGATCAAAGACTTGCCCGTGCCGCTTTCACCGGAAATCAGCACAGAAAGATCCGTGTTCATGACCCGCGCCACCAACCGATACAGCGATTGCATCACCGGTGTGCGCCCGACCAGCGGCAATTCATCTGGCCGATCCTGGCTGTCGTCAAAGGCATCGGGCTGGCTGCGCCGCTTCTGTTCAAGCGCGCGTGCGGTCCGCTTCATCAGGTCCGGCAGATCGAACGGTTTGGGCAAATAGTCGTATGCGTCCGCCTCGGCCGCCTGGATCGCCGTCATGATGGTGTTCTGGGCCGAAATCACGATCACCGGCAGGCCCGGACGATCCTGAGAAATTTTCGGCAGCATTTCCAGACCGTTGCCATCCGGCATGACGACGTCGGATATGACAACATCGCCTTTGCCCTCGCCAACCCAGCGCATCAGGGTGGTCAGTGAAGATGTGGCATGCACCTTGCACCCTGCCCGCGTCAGCGCCTGCGTCAGAACTGTTCGGATCGTGCGGTCGTCATCTGCAACCAGTACGGTGCCGTCCATCAGGTGCTCTCCTTCTTGTGGTTCTTTTCTTCCCGCGGCGCGCGGCGCAGCGACAGTTTGAATACGGTGCGGCCGGGCACCGACTCGGCCGTGATCCAGCCGTCATGGTCGGAAATGATCTTGCTGACCAAGGCCAGTCCCAGTCCGGTTCCGTTTTCCTTGCCCGATACAAACGGATCGAAAATGTCGCCGCGAATGTCTTCCGGCAGGCCCGGCCCGTCATCGATGATTTCGATCTGTAACGGCAGAGAATGCCCCGACCCGTCACTGCGTCGCAGGCGAAACGAATGTTCGAAATACGTCCGCAGGCGGATTGTGCCGCCTTTTGGATCGGCGGCCTCGGATGCGTTCTTTAGCAGGTTCAGCACGACCTGAAGAAACTGATCCGGATCGCCGAACGCCAAAGGCAAGGACGGATCGTAATCCTCGACGATCGCCATGTCCGCGCCAAAACCCAACAGCGCGGATCGGCGGGCGCGATCCAGAACATCGTGGATGTTGACCGGCTTGAAATCGGGTTTTTGCAGGTTTCCAAATTGTTCGACCTGTTCAAGCAGCTTCACGATCCGGCGGCTTTCGGCAACGATTAGGTCTGTGAGTTCAAGATCTTCCGGCGGAATGTTCATGCTTAGAAGTTGCGCAGCCCCGGTTATGCCGGCCAGCGGGTTCTTGATTTCATGCGCCAGCATTTCCGCCATGCCGATGGCCGATTGCGCGGCCGATTTGACAGTGTTGCCGCGGGTCATGCGTCCGGCCAGTTCGCGGGGCGAAATGATCATGATCATCATGCCGGGATGCCCCACCAACGGCGCAATCTGCAACGCGCATTGCAGCGGCGCCCGATTGCCCGATCCGGCATCCACATCGTTTACAAACAGCGGTGTGCCATGCTGACGGGCGCGCAGGAACGCCTCTTCCAACGGTGCGTCCACCGCAATCTGATCCCAAACCGGATGCCCGATCACCGATTTGCGCGAGGCATTCAAAAATCCCTCGCCCGAAGAGTTTACATCGGCAATCCGATCATCGGCATCGATGATGAACGCCGGCACCGGAAGAGAGTTCCAGATGCTTTGGTCCGAGGTCATGCCGCTGCCTCCGCCCGACTGTCCAGCGCGTCACCAAGCAAGCGCAGCACCTCTTCCACATTGCGCGAGGTCAGGATGGCCCGGCGCAAAGGTGCTGGTGTCGCAGCCCCGTCCATATACCAGCCCAGATGTTTGCGTGCCACGCGCAGGCCAAGATCGGGACCGTAAAAAGACAGCATCGACGTGTAGTGGCCGCGCACCATTTCAATCAGGTCCGATCCGGTCGGAATGTCGGGCGCGGGCGCGCCGTGCAAATCGTGGCTGATCTGGGCCAGCAGCCAGGGTTTGCCCTGCGCCCCGCGTCCTACCATTACGCCATCTGCACCCGATTGCCCCATTGCGGCCGCTGCGCTTTTTGTGTCCACGATATCCCCATTGGCGATCACCGGGATCGACACAGCCTGCTTGACCGCCCGGATCGCCTGCCAGTCAGCGCGCCCCTTATAGAACTGGCAGCGCGTGCGCCCGTGTATCGTGACCATGCGAATGCCGGCCTGCTCGGCCCGCCGCGTGACATCCGGTGCGTTGAGCAGCGTGTCATCCCAGCCCAGCCTGGTTTTTAACGTCACAGGTACATCCACTGCGGCAACGACCGCCTCGATCAGGGTCAGCGCGTGGTCGGGCGTTTTCAACAGCGCCGAACCGGAATAGCCGTTGGTGACCTTTTTTGCCGGGCACCCCATGTTGATATCGATCACCCGCGCGCCGCGATCCGCAACCTGGCGCGCCGCTTCCGCCATCCAATACGCCTCTCGCCCAGCCAGTTGAACGGCGGTGTTTTCGACATCCGCAGACAGTTCCGCACGTTCCCGCACGCCGGGTTTGGCCTGCACCATTTCCTGACTGGCGACCATCTCGCTAACCACCAATCCGGCACCGAAACGCATGACAAGGTCGCGAAACGGCCGGTCGGTGATTCCAGCCATCGGTGCAAGCAGAACGGGTGGCGTCAGATCTTTGTCAGCAAGATGCAGAGTCAACGTGCCTAATCCTTGAGCAGTTGCGATTTTGATATAGAAATCGCAGCATATGAACAACCAAACCCGGGCTCGCAAGCCTGCAAAATCATCATGCGCCTATTTTTTGAGCATTTCGACGCAGGTGATTGCCTCTGCATTCACCGACGCCTAAACACAGCCCAGTATCCGGAGAGCACGCACCATGACCACAGCCGCCATCATTGTCGCCGCAGGACGCGGGCAGCGCGCTGGCGGCGGGACGCCCAAACAGTGGCGGCCTTTGGCCGGGCGCCGGGTGGCAGACTGGACGATCGACCGGTTCCGGGACGCGGTAGACCGGATCGTGCTGGTGGTGGCCGATACAGACCGGTCCGAATGGGACAGGTATCGCGATACCGGCATCATCCTGACAACCGGTGGCGATGACCGCGCGGGTTCGGTCCAAAACGGTCTGGCCGCGCTGACCGGTTACGACATATCCCGCGTCCTGATTCATGACGTCGCCCGCCCCTGTGTAGCCGACGCGACCATTCAGGCGGTTTTGAACGCGCTGGACACACACGCCGCTGCGGCACCCGGCCTACCTGTCACGGATGCGCTGTGGACCGGCGCAGCAGAGCGTGTCACCGGCACGCAGGACCGCACCGGCCTGTATGCCGCGCAGACACCGCAGGGCTTCCATTATGACGCAATCCTGTCCGCCCATGCCGCCCATGCAGGCGGCGCGGCGGACGATGTCGAGGTTGCGCGCGCCGCCGGTCTGACAGTGGCCATTGTGCCAGGCGATGCGGACAACATCAAAATCACACGACCCGAGGATTTTACCCGGGCAGAGCGAATTATGAGAACAGATATGGATGTAAGGCTGGGCAATGGCTACGACGTGCACCGCTTTGGTGACGGGGATCACGTGATGTTGTGCGGGGTGAAAGTTCCACACACGCGCAGTTTGCAGGGACATTCGGATGCGGATGTCGGAATGCATGCTGTGACCGACGCTATCTACGGCGCGTTGGCACAAGGCGATATCGGTCAGCATTTTCCACCCTCGGATCCGCAATGGAAAGGCGCAGCCAGCGCCGTTTTCCTGCGCCATGCGGTCGATCTGGCCGGGCAGATGGGGTTTGGTATCTCCAATGTCGATTGTACGTTGATTTGCGAATACCCAAAGATCGGTCCCCATGCTGCTGATATGACATCGGAACTGGCAAAAATCATGACACTGCGCGCGGATCAGATCTCGGTTAAGGCAACCACATCCGAGCGACTTGGCTTTACCGGCCGGGGCGAAGGTATCGCGGCAATCGCCACAGCCTGTTTGGTCAAGCCATGACAGCGGCCCAACTGATTGGAACTGTGTGCGGCATAGGCTACCTGCGCCCTGCACCCGGCACCTGGGGGTCGCTGGTCGCACTGCCCATGGCCTGGGCCTTGCACAGCGTGGGGGGCTTTCCCTTGCTGGTGTTTGCGACTCTGGCCGCAGTTCTGGGCGGTCTGTGGGCAACACAGGTCATGACCGCAGGTCAGGACGATCACGACCCGTCCGAGATTGTGATTGACGAGGTTGCCGGACAGTTTGTTGCCTTATGGGCCGTGTCCTATCCGTCCTGGGCGCATGGGATCGAGATCACCGCGCTCTGGCCTGGCTGGCTGGCGGGTTTTCTGTTGTTCCGCCTGTTTGACATCACCAAACCGGGCCCCGTCGGTTGGGCTGATCGCAGAAAT
Source organism: Pseudomonadota bacterium (assembly GCA_039028255.1). GTDB lineage: Bacteria > Pseudomonadota > Alphaproteobacteria > Rhodobacterales > Rhodobacteraceae > Ruegeria. The sequence goes on from JBCCIK010000071.1 coordinate 16,042, forward strand.
GATCCGATGGGCGTCATGCTGGATGACGTGATCGCGGGACTGTTTGCCGCACTGGGTGTCGGGGTGCTTGCTGCCATTTTTCACGGGGTGGTCATGCTGTGAACGTGGCGCATCTCCTGGACCGCGCCAAGGCGCGGGCAGTCATGATTGCAACCGCTGAAAGCTGCACCGCCGGCATGGTGGCAGCCGCACTGACCGATATTCCAGGCAGTTCCGCCGTGTTCGAGCGCGGATTCGTCACCTACACCAACGCAGCCAAGCAACAGATGCTTGGGGTGCGTGCGGCAACACTGGATGCGTTTGGCGCGGTTTCGGAACAGGTCGCACAGGAAATGGCCGACGGTGCGCTGGAACGATCCGCCGCGCAGCTTTGCGTTTCAATCACCGGGATTGCCGGTCCTGGCGGGTCCGAATTCAAACCGGAAGGCCGGGTGTGCTTTGGTCTGGCCGCGCTGGGCATCCCGACGACAACACAGACTGTCGAATTCGGCGCCCGCGGCCGGGGGGCCGTGCGCTCTGCCGCGCGGGATCATGCGCTGAACCTGCTGAACGACGCGATACGCCGCTTATGACGGCAACGACCGGTGCCCGCAAATCCAGCGAACCATATAAACGTTCACTGCCAACAGGTTGCACAAGACCATCCCGATCGCCCATATGAACCGGGCAGAGCACCCGACGCAGACCCGCATGGCCCGTGTGTCCGGGCGTCCAAGCCCACCCAGGCGCACACTGCCGCCCGCAAAGGCAGAAGCGGACCCTTTGAGCCAGATTGTGCACTGAATTTTGAAACGTCGCCGGAGCATTCCCGTGTTGACGGGTTTTACAACAATATCCGCTCGAGGATTTCTTCGACAACGTCATAGTAACTGCGAAAGCAGACGTTGGGATAGTTCCGATCAACTTCCGAATTGCGGACAAAACAGCGGTCGGCATCGCGGAAACAAATGTCTGCTCTATGCTGATGATTCAAATGGGGGTGTCGCGATACATCGGGCAAACTTTGTGCCAACTTTTCGTACTGCAAAGTCTTTCTCAGGTGCTTATTTAGCTATTTGCCGACCGCGCTTCTTGCCTTCATTTTGTTTCCAGCAAGTTGCTATAAGAGCGGCTTTCTCATCAAAACGAATGATCCCTCCGGGTACGTTTGGAATTCCACAAATTCATAGCCGAGGGCCAAATAGAATTCTCGCGCGGTCAGTGAGGAATGAAGCATCATTTCGGGGATTGCCCTTTGTCGCGCCTCCTCTTCTATTCTTGCGACCAGCATTTTGCCCAACCCTCGCCCCTGATACTCAGGGTCCACAAACATTGAACGCAGATAGTCATCTCTCAGACCCACCGTTCCAACGAGTTCGGTGCCCATGAAGCAAAGAAGAATTAACTCGTTTTCAATTCTTTTGGTGACCGGCTCCGGCTCAAAAATCGTGCACAGCCTGTCGATTGACTTTTGATCGTAGTCCTTGGAATTCGAAACGCGAATTGTGCGTCGGATCAACTCACTGAGCGGAATTACATCGGTAA
>JBCCIK010000072.1:0-17449 GCA_039028255.1 Pseudomonadota bacterium
CTTATGTCACAACCGTCTTGACCATCCCGGGAAATGCCTAAAGGGTCGCCGCAAGCACAAAAGCCGGAGCAGGTATGGTAAAGTCACCCCCGCCCTTTGCCCCCTTTGAATGGAAAATCGCATGGCGATACCTGCGGGCCCGACGGGCCGAAGGGGGCGTCAGCGTGATGACCTGGATTTCGTTAATCGGGATCACTCTGGCCGTGTTTGCCCTGATCGCCACACTCGCAGTGCGCTCTGGGTTTCGGGCCGAGTTTGTGGGAACAATCCTGGGGGCCAATGCGCATGTGACCGTCTATTCGTCGGGTGAGATCGACGCGCAGGGGCAGGTGAACCGCACAATTGCGCAGTATGAGGACATGGCCGCCCGGATCGCACAGGTGCCGGGTGTCGAACGCGCAGCTCCTCTGGTTAAAGGCCAGGTCCTGATCACCAATCGCGACCGCAGCAGCGGTGTCGAGGTGTTTGGCATTCGGCCCGACGATCTGCGCGATTTGCCTGGAGTTGCCCGCAGTGAAGAGGCGGTAGGCGATTTGTCCATGTTTAAGACCGGGGAAGATGTGATCGCCATCGGCTCGGGCGTTGCCCGCAGCATCGGGGCCACGGTCGGCGATACTGTCAAACTGACATCGCCCAATGGCGTCAGAACGGCGTTTGGTACCTCGCCCCGGGTCAATGCATATCGGGTGGTCTATGTGTTTTCGGCGGGGCGCTATGATATCGACCGAACCCGGGTCTACATGCCTTTCCAGCAGGCTCAGAGCTTTTTCAACCGCGAAGGTGTCGCGGATGAGATTGAGGTGATGGTTGCCCGTCCCGAGGATCTGACGCCCATATTGATCCCGATTATCGACGCAGCAGGCGCGCGCAGCCAGATATGGACATGGCAGGATGCCTCGGGCGGGTTTCTGCGCGCGCTTGAGGTCGAAGACAACGTGATGTTCATAATCCTGTCGATCCTTGTTCTGATTGCGGCGATGAATATCGTGTCTGGGTTGATCATGCTGGTGAAAAACAAGGGCCGCGATATCGGCATTCTGCGTACGATAGGGCTGAGCGAAGGATCGGTTCTGCGGGTATTTTTCATATGTGGTGCCTTTACCGGTATTATTGGCACGGCGATGGGTGTGATCCTGGGCTGCTTGTTCGCGATTTACATCGATCCGATTTTCTCATTCGTCAATTACGTCATGGGCGGGGGGGTCTGGGACCCGTCCATTCGCGGCATTTACGCGCTGCCCGCCGAATTGCATCTGGGCGACGTGCTAAAGGCCATTGCGCTGTCGCTGGGTCTGTCGTTTGTGGTGACCTATTTCCCGGCCCGCCGCGCTGCGCGGCTGAACCCGGTTGAGGCGCTGCGGTATGAATGACGTGACGTTGCGGCTGAGCGGGCTGACCAAGACGTATTTGCAGGGCGCGCCGGGCGAAGTGCAGGTATTGCGCGGGGCCGAGTTAGCCCTGCACAAAGGCGAGGCGGTGGCACTGGTGGCCCCGTCAGGTGCAGGCAAATCCACCCTTCTTCATATCGCTGGTCTACTGGATACCCCGGATGACGGCGCAGTGGAAATTTGTGGCCAGACGCTGACAGGGCGCGGAGATCGCGCGCTTACGGCCATGCGGCGTCGGGATGTCGGGTTTGTGTATCAGTTCCATCACCTGCTTCCTGAATTCACGGCGGTTGAGAACATTACGCTGCCACAGCTGGCAGACGGTGTGCCTGAAACCCGTGCCCGAGCGCGTGCGATGACTTTGCTGGATCGCGTCGGGATTGCGTCGCGGGCCGATCATCGTCCTGCCGCTTTGTCTGGGGGAGAGCAACAGCGCGTTGCCTTCTGCCGTGCGTTGGCCAATCAGCCGCGTCTTCTTTTGGCGGACGAGCCGACAGGCAATCTGGACCCCGACACGTCGGATCAGGTCTTTGATGCGCTGATGTCACTTGTCCGCGAAGACGGGCTGTCCGCACTGATCGCGACCCACAACATGGACCTTGCGGCGCGGATGGATCGCATGGTGCGGTTAGAGGCGGGTGTGCTCACGCCAGTTGAGTGATGGCGACACCCGCGGCCATCACGGCGATTCCACCGGCGCGCATCCAGGTCAGCGGTGTAACCTGCGCACCAAAAAGGCCGAATTGATCAATAACTGCGGTGCTGATCAGTTGACCCAACAGCACAAAAAACACTGCGTTGCCGACGCCGAAATGCGGGGCCACATGTGTGATCGACAAAACATAAAAAGCGATCAGAACCCCCGCCAGTAACAGGTGTTTTGGCGCCTGTGCAAGTTTGCCAAGCGCGTCGGTTCCGGGAAGCACCAGCATCACCAGAGCGGACGTGCCAAACGCGATTGCAAACAGGATCACCGCCGCCGCTGTTGGGGATCCGATCAGTTTGCCCAGTGCGGCGTTCAATGCGGCAAGGATCGGAACGCCGATCCCGGCCGCCAGCATTATCGCTGCGTAATGTGTCATGGCCCGATCCCTTTGATTTGGCATAGCGTTGGACCGGATCATTGCGTCATGCTGAAGGGCGGGCAAGCCGCATGTGCCTGTCCGGGTCGCAAAAACCGCGTCCGACCGATCAATCACCAGGCTGTCAGGACATTTTGCATCCTTGCCGCTATGCGGGTGATCAATTGCAGATGCCTTCTATCTTGGCATCACTCCAGGGGATGACGACGTCGCGTTCACGCCCCTTTTTCGGCAATGGAGTCAGGCTGAAATGTGCCCCGAGCATGGTGTGAAGTCTCTGCGTGCGACGGGCCTGCGGGTCCAATGCTCGGCAGCAGATGTATTCTTCGACAATCGCGCCTTGTTGCTCAAATCCGTAAGACAGAAAATCAGGTGACGTGTCGAGGTCAAACAGATACGGATCCTTGCGCCCGCCATGCTCGGCCGCGGCGCGCAAGGGATGGTAGCCGGTGGTTTCCCGGTTCTGCCATTGCCAGACATGGGTCAGTTCATGGGCCAGCAGCATGGCGGCGATCAGATTCATCTCGTCCGGGTAGTCGGACATATAGTCTTCCAGATACCAGTCCCGAGAAAAGTACACTTTGTTGAACAGCGCCACCGCAGCAGGCTTGCCGGTCACGACACCTGCTTGGACCGGTGGCAGAATACGGTCGCGGCAGGCTTGCCGAGGGCGGGTTTGACGAAAATAGGTCACAGGCACGACAGGGGCGCCATCGACCAACCGCACCTGATCAAGATCCAGAGAGTCGCCCTGAACAGCAGCTGCAAAGGCGCGTTCCTGTTCGGTCAACGGTCGACCGCAGGACGCAAGAAGCAATAACAGGACAAACAAGGCGCGCAGGACCATGAGGCAAGCCTAATCCTCTGCCTGTGATGCGCAACCGGTTTTCACACGCTCATCGCAAGAACCCGGCTGATTTCGGTCAGCGACCGGCCGGATTGATCCATCCAAGTGTTGAACGCGCCCTGCACTGCGGTCATCGCTTTTTTCGAGGTGGCAGGTTTGTCGATGACCCCTTCTGCAATCAGGCGAGCGGTGACGTCCCGGGACAGGATGAAGCTGTCCCGGCCAGCAAAGCGCATCGCGTATTGTGCCGAAGCGCCACCCAGACGCGCCCCGCGTTTGGACAGCATTGACAGCAGTCCGATAAAATCAGTCGACGGCCAGCATCCCAGAACCTGCCCGGCGCCGCCTTCTGCGCGCAATTCCATCAGGAAGGCCGCGTTTTCACGGACTGTGGCTATCTTGGTGCCATTGCGCACGATGCGTGTGTCCTGCAGCAGCGAGTCGAATTTTTCATCGTCCATAAAGGCGCATCTGCCAACATCAAAGCCGTCAAAGGCCGTTTCGAATCCGTCCCATTTGGCATCGATGACTTTCCAAGCAAATCCGGCCTGAAAGACACATTTGGTGATGATGGACAGCCAGCGATCTTCGGGCATGGCGGCCAGGTCCTGCATGCTCTTGGGTGGGCTCAATTTGCCGTTCAGGGCGTCGATGCCTACGTGGCGGTGTGCGGCGATATCGAAAATATCGTCGAAATGATGCATCGCGGTTCTCCTTTTGGCGCAGGCTTGCCTGTTGCGCGTCGTGTTTCAAGACCTGGATGCTGATTGTTTTTCGGGATGTGTGCTTTGCGGGAGCGTGTGGCAAATACCGTCCGGCGCGCAGTTTAAGCCGCTACGACACCGGGCCGCTAAGATTTATGATTGACTGATCAATCAATTTCCGCTGTTGTCGTTGTACAAAGTCCTGATACATTCGGCCGGGTATCGCCGCAGATTGAAAAGCTTGGGTCGTAGATGGCCGGATTGTCGGTTATAGAAACTGTGCGCGTTCCATTTGCGTCGTGTTTTGCGTGATCTGGCGGCGTTTGAATACAACTCGCCGGCCTTGTGCCGCAAATCCGTCTGTCGGGACCGGAAAACAACAAAGACAGGGAGAAATGTTTATGAAAAAACTGAGTGCTAGCTTGCTGGCCATCACCGTTGCCAGTGCCGCACACGCCGCCGATATGGGCGCTGTGGACGAGCCGATCAAACTGGCGATTAATGAATGGACGGGTCAACATGTCACCACGCATGTCGCGGGTGAGATGCTGAAGGCAGCGGGATACAATGTTGAATACGTCACCGCCGGCATGATGAACCAGTTCCAGGCGCTTGCTGATGGCGATATCGACGCCACGCTTGAAATCTGGTCGTCGAACGTATCCGACGAATATGCCAAAAAGGTCGAAGAAGGCACGGTGGTAGAAATCGGCGATTTGGGTCTGGATGCAAAGGAAGGCATTGCCTATCCGGCGCATGTGGCCGATCTGTGCCCGGGATTGCCTGCGTGGGAGGCGCTGAAAGACTGCGCGCAGGTTTTTGCCACGGCCGAAACGCTGCCGGGTGGACGTTTGGTGGATTACCCGGCGGATTGGGGTACGCCTGGCGCGGATCGCATGACCGGTCTTGAGCTGCCATTCAAGGCCGTTCCAGCCGGATCCGAGGGCGCCCTGATCGCAGAGCTGCGCGCCTCGACCGAGCGTAAGTCACCGTTGCTGATCACCTTCTGGCAACCGCATTGGGCGATGTCAGCCTATGATGTGCAGTTTGTGGATCTGCCTGTGGGCGAGGATGCCTGTTTCAATGATCCTGCATGGGGTCCGAATCCAAATGCCGTAAATGATTGCGATTTTTCGCCCTCACGCATTTTCAAGGCAGGCTGGAGCGGCATGGAAGACAAATGGCCCGCGGCGTATGAGATTCTGACCAACTATCAACTGGCGGTCGAAGACCAGCAGCCGATGATGGGTGCCATTGACGTTGATGGCGGCGCAGTAGAAGACGTGGTCGCTGCATGGATGTCTGACAATGAAGGTAAGTGGCGTCCTGTTGTAGACGCTGCAACTCAGTGAGCCGCAATACGTGACGGACGCAACCACGCCAGCCATTGCCTGCCGGAATCTCTGGCAGGTCTTTGGCCAGGGCGCTGACAAAGCCCTGACCGACGCGTTGTCTCGGTCAGGGAACGATCCCGACGCAGCCGCTGCCGATCTGCGCGATGCGGGGTTCATACCAGCGGTTCAGGATGCGAATTTCGAGGTCAAGGAAGGCGAATTATTCGTCATCATGGGCTTGTCGGGGTCCGGCAAGTCCACCTTGATCCGGTGTATCTCGCAACTTTTACCCGGTACGGGTGGTGAAATTCGCGTGGACGGGGAAAATGTGGTTGGTGCGTCGAAAAAGGCGCTGACCGATCTGCGCCGCAAAAAGCTGGGTATGGTGTTTCAGCATTTCGGGTTGTTCCCGCATATGACCGTCGCCGAAAATGTGGCCTACCCGTTGCGCGTACAAGGTGTCGGGCGGGCCGAGCGGCTGGCCCGTGCGCAAGAAGTGATCTCGCTTGTCGGATTGGAAGGGCGCGAAGACAGTTTCCCGCGCCAGCTTTCTGGCGGTCAGCGCCAACGCGTGGGGATTGCCCGCAGCCTTGCTGTAAACCCGGATATCTGGTTTCTGGATGAGCCGTTTTCGGCGCTCGATCCGCTGATCCGCCGACAGTTGCAGGATGAGTTTCTGCGCATTCAGGCAACGCTCAAGAAGTCTATTGTGTTTATCACCCACGACATACAAGAGGCGTTGAAGCTGGCAGATCGCATCGCGATTATGCGCGACGGTAAGATCGTTCAGATCGGCACGCCGACGGATATCGTGCTGCATCCGGTGGATGACTACGTACGCGAATTCTCGAAGGACGTAGCCAAGGGACAGCATGCCAAGGTCTCTTCCGTCATGAGCGGAGATTCAGTGCGCGGGCCGGACGATCCCGGCCTGACCACATCGATGACATTGGATGCCGCGCTTGCGCATTGCATGGAACTGTATGAACCGGTGCCGGTGCGCGATGCCGACGGCAATATTGTAGGTACGGTGCATCCGTCAGAGCTGGCTGCTGCGCTTCAGGTGGATGAAGCATGACAGCGATCATGGATATACCCTCGCAGCAGGAACGCCAACTTACGGCCGGATCCAAAGCCGCGCTGCTGACGCTGCTGGTCGGTGCGGCCTGTCTTGTGCTGGAAGGGTCTGCGCCGTGGCTGGTCAAATGGCCCGCTGACTGGGAATTGCCTGCCACTGCATGGGTTGGCGTATTTCTTGATTGGTTTCTTAACGGTATCAAACCTGTCGCACGGCTGTTTTCCGACGTTATGACCTATCCAATGGATGCGGCAAACTTTGTGCTGGGCAAAACACCGTGGCCGATCCTTATCGGCCTTGTGACAGCGCTGGGCTGGTATCTGGGTGGTCTGCCCATGGCGGCGCTTGGGCTTTTCGGCCTCGGATTTGTTCTGGCTTCGGGCTATTGGGCAGAAAGCATGAACACGCTGGCTCTGGTGGCGGTTTCGGTGCCCGTTGCGCTGACCATCGGCGGCGCTATTGGCATTCTGGCCTATGAAATCCCGCGAGTGAGATCGTTTGTTCAGGCGGTTCTGGATGTCATGCAGACGGTTCCGACATTTGCCTATTTGACCCCATTGTTGCTGCTGTTTGGATTTGGCCCTGTTGTTGGGCTGATTGCCTCGGCCATTTATGCGGCTCCGCCCATGGCCCGCAACGTGATGCTGGGGCTGGAACGCGTGGAGCCCGAGATCAAAGAAGCAGCAATCATGTCCGGCGGCACACGGATGCAGCAACTGTTTCAGGTCGAAATCCCGGCAGCGGCGACGCAGATCATGGTTGGCGTCAACCAATGCCTGATGGCCGCGCTATCCATGGTAATCATCGCGGCTGTCATCGGAGGCTTTAATGACATCGGGTGGGAGGTTCTGCTGACCATGCGCAAGGCGCAATTCGGAGAATCGTTGCTGGCAGGTCTGGTGATCGTGGTGTTTGCCGTGGTGATCGACCGGATGAGTGGTACCCTTGCTGCCGAACGCAAAAGCTATGATCAACGGGTCGTTTGGGCCGTTCTGGCCTTTACCGTTCTGTTCACCGCCGCTTTTTGGGCGCGGTTGCCGAACCCGTCCTCTCTGACACTGCTGGATCCGATGGCGCAGGCGGTAGACAGTGGATTGACGGCCTTTACGCAAGCTAATGGTCCCTGGCTGGATGCCTTCAAAAACAACGCGCTTTTCTATGTCCTGTTGCCTTTGCGCATTGGACTGGATCAGGCGGTACTGCCATTTACTTGGGGGTTTCAGTGGACGCCGGGCATGAGCTTTGGTCTGTTTGCGACCGGTGCCGCGATAGCGGCAATCATGGCGTGGCAGGGGCGTGTGACCGGTGGACTGATCGTCATGATTCTGATCGGCATGCTGGAAACAGGGATTTCAAATCTGCCCTGGCCGTTTGTTTTGACCGGTGTTGCCGCTCTGAGCTGGATCGCGGGGGGGTGGAGGTTGGCGGCCCTGTCTGTTGGGTTGCTGACAACTATTCTGGTGTCCGGTTTGTGGGAAAGGGCGTTGCTGTCGCTGTATCTTAGCGGTGCGGCTGTGTTCACCTGCACCGTTGTCGGTGGTCTGATTGGTCTGGCAAGCGCGGTATGGGGGCCTGTCTGGAAGATTGTGCGCCCAATCTGCGACATGCTGCAAACCATCCCGTTGTTCGTGTTCCTGATCCCGGTGCTGATGGTGTTTCAGATTGGTGAGTTTTCGGCCTTTCTGGCCATCTGCGCTTATGCCATCGTCCCGATGATCCGCTACACGCGACATGGGTTGGTCAATACGCCCGACGAAATGATGGAAGCCGCGATATCCAGCGGCGCCACGGACTGGCAAATCATGCGCGACGTGCGCGCACCTTACTCTGCTCCTACCATTCTGCTGGGACTGAACCAAACCATTTTGTATGCGTTTGCCATGCTGGTCATCGCGGCCTTGATCGGGACGACCGGCCTGGGTCAGTCGATCTATCTGGCGCTGGGGCAGGCCGATGTGGGGCTTGGTATCTCGGCAGGGGCTGCCATGGCCATTCTGGCCCTGATTGCGGACCGCATCGTTCAGGGTTTTGCCGAGGAACGACGCAAGGCGCTGGGGCTTTGACATGGGATCGGGGGAACTGTGCGCCTGATCCTTACGCTTGATGTCGAACAAGGACAAAGCGGGTGTTTCGGGATAGACAGGGTCCATCGATTTAGGAGGCGATGGTGACCGGCTGGCCCCTGTATTTTGCAGCGTTGATGATCTTCTTTCTCAGCCACATGATCCCGGTCCGACCGGCCGTTCGTGGCTGGCTGGTTGGTGCTTTGGGACGCAGGGGATATTTCGTTGCCTATTCCGCGTTGTCGCTGGCTGTTCTGGCGTGGCTGATACGGGCTGCCGCGCAGGCACCATATGTCGAAGTGCTGCCGCCAGCGCCGGTGTTGCGCTGGGTACCGGTGATAATCATGCCCTTGGTCTGCTGGCTTGCGCTTGCCGGTCTGGCGATCCGCAACCCGTTTTCGTTTGGCGGACTTGGACAGCGTCCCTTTGATCCTGAAAAGCCCGGAATTCTGCGCATGACGCGCCACCCAATTCTGGTGGCGTTACTGTTATGGGCGGTGGCGCATCTTTTGGCAAACGGCAGCCTGTCCCATGTTATTCTGTTCGGCCTGTTCGCCGGATTTGCTGGCGTTGGTATGTCATTGATCGACCGCCGGAAAGCGCGCGCAATGGGCCCCGAATGGGTGCGATTGTCACGCAATACGGCTTGTTTTTCGCTGCGCGCGCCCGATCCTTGGCCACGTCCGTGGATTTGGATGGGCTCGCTTGCCGTTTTTGCGGTTTTGTTGCACTTGCATGTCCCGTTCATCGGACTGTCCCCTTTGCCGTGAAAGCAGCGGTGGTGGGGCGACGACATGCGTGTTATCTGAGGTGTAATTGATGCAACACGAGGGTCCCGGGATGCACCTGGCCTATGTCACCACCTCTGACCGCGGCGAAACCGATCAACTGCTCAGTTCGGTCGCGGCGTATTTGCTGGACTGCGGCGCAAAACTGGCGGGCGTGGTCCAAACCAACACTGAATGTGCCGATGGCAGCAAATGTGACATGGATGTGCGTGTTCTGCCGGATGGAGAGACCATTCGCATATCGCAATCGCTTGGTGCGCAGTCGCGAGGGTGTCGCCTTGACCCCGCCGCGCTGGAACAGGCGGTGGGACAGGTCGCGGCCTCAATGGCTGAGGCACCGGAATTGCTGATTATCAATAAATTCGGCAAACACGAAGGCGACGGGCGCGGATTTCGCCCCTTGATTGCCGAGGCCATAGCCCAGGATGTTCCGGTCCTAATCGGTGTGAACGGTTTGAACATGGACAGGTTCAACGCCTTCACGGGTGGCGAGGCAGAACAGCTTACCGCCGACACAGACAGCATCGTCGCCTGGTTCAAAAGGGTTTCTGCACAGCGGACGGCGGCGGCCTGACGGATCTGTGGTCGCGTAAGTGTTCCTGAATTCCTGACGTGTTGAGGGGATCGTCTGCTGCAATCCGTCGACCGCGAAGGGGCGGTCAGGTGGGCAAACTGAATTGGACATCCAACGGCCGACACGCCAATACTGCGCCCTGACACCCTGACCGATCTGCAACAGCTTGTTGCACAATCCAAAACCGTGCGCGCTGTGAGTGTCGGGCATTTCTGTGCTCCGGTTGTTGCCGGAGGTGAGTCATCGATGCGAGCCTCTGAGGCCAAGACTAAAAGGCCCGTAACGCGACAGCTAAAGATCATTGATCAACAGGCGCAGACCGCGCCGTTAAAGGACAGGTTCGACGTTTTTTTCGAACACAAAATGACATTCCTGGCAAGTTCTTGGAATGCATATGAAAAAAGAAATGGCGCTGCGGACAACGGTGCTCGAACCGGCCTTTGCAGAGCCTCTGAGCTGCAATCGTGAAAGCTGATACCGCGCCGCTGGGAACACATTTTCTTTCAATGTGTTAGCGGATACTTTACCCCCAAAGTATGGGATGGTGGGCGACCCTGGAATCGAACCAGGCGTGCGTCTCCGCGAGGGAGTTACAGTCCCCTGCCACACCTTGCGGCCTGTCGCCCACTGTCAGGCGTTGCACCTGACGTGGAGGCGTGATTACTAGCGCTCCAAACGAGCGTCAACAGGAAAATACCGCTGTGGCGAAGGAAACCGAATGCCCGGCCCGGAGGGTAAGAATATGAAGAAACCCAAGTGGGTTGTCGAAAAGGAACAGGCGCGCAAAGCCGCGGCATCTGAAACCGTGTGGTTGTTTGGAATGCATGCTGTTCGCGATGCCCTGATGAACCCAAAGCGGCAGAAACTGCGACTGATCACGACCCGGAACGCCCGCGACAAGCTGGCAGAAGCAATTGATTTTGCGGGTATCGAGCCCGAGGTTGCTGACCCTCGCAAGTTCACGGCACCCATTGATCCGGGCTCGGTGCATCAGGGGGCCGCGCTAGAGGTCAAACCCTTGGATTGGGGCGGATTGGCCGACACCTGCATCGGGCCGGAAAATCCGCGCGTGATCTTATTGGACCGGGTCAGCGATCCGCACAATGTGGGGGCAATTCTTCTCTCGGCCGAGGTTCTGGGTGCCAGCGCGGTGATCGGCACGCGCCATCATGCGGCGCCCGAGACAGGCGCGCTGGCAAAAACAGCCAGCGGCGCGCTGGAGCGGCAGCCGTACCTGCGCGTCCGCAACCTGGCCGATGCCATCACCGAATTACAATCCATGGGATATTTGGTTCTGGGGCTGGATGCTGAGGCCCAAGACACCATCGAGACTGCCTTGGCGGGTGATACGGCCAGACCTGTTGCACTGGTACTGGGGGCGGAAGGGCCGGGACTGCGGCAGAAAACCAAAGAAACTGTAGATCGTCTGGTCAAAATTGACGCAGCCGGTGCGTTCGGATCGCTGAACGTTTCAAATGCGGCTGCAATCGCCTTATATGCGTCCCAAACCAGACGATAGGAGAGCGTCATTTCCGGCCCATCGAAAATTGTGACATGCTGTTATTGTGGTACCCGCGCCGCGCTGGTTCTGAAAGGCAAGCAACGCCACGAGCTGAGTTGTGGCAATTGCGGTGCGCCGTTGCATGATCTGAAGATGCTGCCGAAACAAAAGACGCCCAAGGTTAAGCACACGCGCGACGCGGGACGGCGATCCGCGCCGCAAAAAAACAGGCGGAAAAAGAAGAAAAAGAGCGTGTTCTCGCGGGTCATGGACGAAGCCTGGGATGTGATTGAAGACATATTCGATTAACGCCCGCCGAAACGGCACTTCTGTTCACATCCACGTCAACGGGGGTTTCTTGGGGCAAAAAAAATTGCAGTTTAAGGCTCTCGATTCCAAGTGTTGTAGCTGAAATGCCAATTCGACGTTCCCTTTTTGGCGCGTTTGCCGCCTTCTTTCTGTCCTCGGCCGTTCTGGCGCAGGACAAGCCTGTTTATTTTGCGACCGATGGTGCTGCTCTGGCCGGATACGACCCTGTGTCGTATTTTGCGGGCGATGCTCCGGTGCGGGGTCAGCCCGAGATTGCCGTAACGTGGAAAGGGGCCGTTTGGCACTTTGCCTCGCACGAAAATCGCGATCGGTTTGAAAGCGACCCGCGTGCATATGCGCCGCAATTCGGCGGCTATTGTTCATATGCGATGGCGCATGGACGTTTGAAAAGCACGAGCCCGACGGCGTGGCAGGTTGTTGACGGAAAGTTGTATCTGACACATTCGCTGGAAATCGAAAAAATGTGGCGTCAGGATCGGTCTGAATACATTCATCTGGCGCAAGAATACTGGCCGGTCATCCTGTACCGTGAATAGGCGCATTTCCGCTTTTTGTGAAAAGTCATCACAAAAATGAGTGCCACCTCTTTTTTTTATTCAGTTCATGCCTAAATGTCACAGTGACCGCGGTACGGAACTGCCGTGGGTCATTTCACTGTCCCTCGTTCCAACAACTGGCGCCCAAGTTATCTTGGGCGCTTTTTTCTTTTTGCCATGCCGCCTAGTATCGTCGTATGGCACGTTATTCCGACGACTATATCCGTGATATCCTGCGGCACACAAAAACCATTGCGGTGGTCGGGGTCTCGATGAATCCGGTGCGGCCCAGCTATTATGTGGCGCGCTATTTGTCCTTGAAAGGCTACACTGTTATCCCGGTCAATCCGGGACATGCGGGTAAGGAATTGTTTGGGCAACAGGTGCGTGCGAGCCTGTCAGACATAGAAGAAGACGTTGATATGGTGGATATATTCCGCCGGTCCGAGGCCGTACCCCCGATCGTGGACGAGGCGTTGGACGTTTTTTCCAATTTGCGCACCGTCTGGATGCAAATTGGTGTGGAACATGCAGAAGCTGCCGAAAAGGCGCAAGCGCGGGGCGTCGACGTTGTCATGAACCGCTGCCCCAAGATCGAGTATCAACGCTTATTCGGAGAGTTGCGCATGGGAGGTTTCAGCACCGGCATCATTTCCTCCAAACTGTCGCTTTAGCCACCAGGATAGGGCCTCAGACGCGCCACTTGTTGTTGTCGTCGTTTTTCCAGTACCACGTCGCGGGGAACCCAATCATACCGAGTGTCTTCGGATAAGGGGGACCAGAACAGCACGCCGCCGTACCGCCACGGGTCCAGCACAACGCCGTCATACATCGATTCGCCCTTGCTGCTGATAATGGCGGTGCTGTGGTCGATTCGCAGCGGATTGTCTGCGTTGGCGATGGCGCGGTGCAGGGTCAGGGTGCGGAACTCTTCCTGTTGCAGGCGGCGTTCAATGTCTTCGGCCCAATGCCAGCATAAGCCTCTGGGGCGCAGACCCTTGTTGACCTTGGCATTATGGATCAGCGGAGGATCGGTGATCTGATACTCCTGAACCAGTTGCGCGGTATAGGCGTATGCAATCTGTGCGGCCCGTTCCGCTTCATTTGCGTCCACATCCGGCCCGAGGCTGCGGATTTCCGCCGCAAGCCTTTGCACCTCTTGCCCGTCAGATGCCGGCGGTGCGGCGCAGCCCGCGATCAGCAGGCTGCACAGTGTCATCAGCAGATAGACGAAAGGTCTGAGCACGATTAGGCCCTTTCGATCTGAAATTCAGTTGGGTGTCCTGACGACGCACTATATTGACGGCATCGCGTTGACGGAACCCAACAGTTCAGCTTTGCCTGCGCGCCGCCTTTTCGGCGACACCGCTGGTGCCCTGACGTCGTGCAAGTTCGTCCAGCACATCATCCAGCGTGACGCCACGCGCGGTCAGCATGACCAGTAAATGATACAGCACATCCGCCGCCTCGGCTGTCAGCCCGGCTTTGTCGCCCTTCACTGCTTCGATGATGGCTTCAACAGCTTCTTCCCCGAATTTTTCGGCACATTTTTCTGGACCCTCCGACAGTAGCTTGGCGGTCCAGCTCGACTCGGGGTCCGCGTCTTTGCGGTGTGCTATGGTCACAGAAAGATCGTCAAGAATGCTCATGTCAGCCTCATGGGAATACCCGCAGCGGCCATGTGTTCCTTGGCCTGACGAATGCTATATTCGCCGAAATGAAAGATCGAAGCAGCCAGTACCGCACTTGCCCCACCTTCGGTTACACCCTCGACCAGATGGTCCAGATTTCCAACACCGCCCGAGGCGATGACCGGCACGTCAACCGCGTCTGATATTGCGCGGGTCAGGGGCAGGTTGAACCCAGTCTTGGTGCCGTCACGATCCATAGAGGTCAGCAAAATCTCTCCTGCACCTTTCTCGACAACGGTTTTAGCGAATTCTACCGCGTCGATGCCCGTTGGCTTGCGGCCGCCATGGGTGAAAATCTCCCATTTGCCGGGGCTGACGGTTTTGGCGTCGATGGCGCAAACGATGCATTGGCTGCCGAACTGATCGGCCGCCTCGGCGATCACATCCGGGTTTGCCACCGCGGCTGAATTAAAACTGACCTTATCTGCGCCCGCCAAAAGCAAGGCGCGGACATCCTCTTTGGTGCGCACACCGCCACCAACCGTTAGGGGGACAAAGCACTGTTCTGCCGTGCGCTGCACCACCTCGAACATGGTGCCGCGATTCTCATGAGTGGCGTGAATATCCAGAAAGCAGATTTCGTCGGCGCCGGCGGCATCATACGCCTTGGCTGATTCCACCGGATCACCCGCGTCGCGCAGAACAACAAAGTTGACGCCCTTGACCACGCGACCGTCGGCGACATCCAGACAGGGAATTATACGGGTTTTCAGCATACTGCATCCTTTGTTGCCGCACCTCTACCGGCAAAGCCCCGCCGATGCCAGACTTGTGATTGCCAGATATCTATAACCTGTGAAAACTGTCCCCAAATTCATCAGGAGATCAATGTGATGCGTAAACTCTTTTTGACGACAACATTCATAATTTCAGGGGCCGTTGCCGCGATGGCAGATGACATCATCAAAGTGAACACCAGCAAATCTGTAACCGAGGCGCTGGACGCGCTGGAAACGGCTGTCGGCAATGCCGGCGCAACGGTTTTTGCCCGGGTGGACCATGCCGCAGGCGCCGAAAAGGTGGGCCTGACGATTCCGGCAAATCAGGTTCTTATTTTCGGCAACCCCGCATTGGGGACACCCGCAATGCAGATCGATCCGCGCGCCGGATTGTTCCTGCCGCTCAAGGTGCAGGCCTATGAGGACGAAAACGGTCAGGTCTGGTTGGCCTATGAGGACCCGAAAGAGACGATGGACGAGCTCGACGAGGTCGAAAATTCCCCGGTCATCGAAAAAATGCGGGGTGCTTTGGCCAAGCTTACGGCAGCAGCGGCACAGTGATCACGCCAAGGCGCGAATGGCCTCTGACAGGTCAATCGCGCCATCATACAGCGCGCGCCCGGAAATCGCGCCGTTCAACGCAACACCGCAGTCACGCAGGGCGATCAGATCGTTCAGCGAACTGACGCCGCCCGATGCGATCACGGGAATGTCTACGGCGCGGGCCAAAGCGGCCGTTGCGTCTATGTTGGGTCCCTGCATCGCGCCATCGCGATTGATGTCGGTGTAAATGATCGCGGCCACGCCCGCATCTTCGAAACTGCGGGCCAGATCGGTGACCTGAACGTTGGTTTCTTCGGCCCAGCCTTTGGTGGCAACCATGCCGTTGCGGGCGTCGATGCCAACAGCGACCTGGCCTGGGTAAGCTTTTGCAGCCTGGCGCACCAGTCCGGGTTCTTCGACCGCAACCGTTCCAAGTATCACGCGGGCCAGACCCTTTTGCAGCCATGTCTCAATTGTCTTCATGTCGCGAATGCCGCCGCCCAACTGAGCGGGGACATTGCAGGCGTTCAAGATTGCCTCGACCGGGGCTGCATTGACAGGCTCGCCCGCAAACGCGCCGTTCAGATCGACAAGGTGCAGCCATTCGCACCCGGCGTCAACAAAGGCACGGGCCTGCGCCGCCGGGTCCTCGTTGAACACAGTGGCTTTGTCCATTTCGCCGCGCAGCAGGCGCACGGCCTGACCGTCTTTCAGGTCAATGGCGGGGTAGAGGATCATGACAGGCGGTCCTATATAATACGTATACAGGCGCGATATCGCACAAGCCGGGCAGGGGATGCAACGCGACGCTAAGTCAGTCTTGCCGGGGGGCACTTAGCGCGTCAAACTGACCGCAACACAGGGAGAGTATCATGAAAACATTCACGCTTGCGGCAGCTTTTGCCGCCCTTGCTACAGCGGCGCTGGCAGATGATCCGGTTGATGGGCTGTGGAAAACCGCACCTGGCGATACCGGTGGATACTTGCACGTGTCGATTTCCCAGTGTGGCAGCGCCATTTGCGGCACAATCGATTCGGCGTTTGATGCGCAGGGAGATCAGCAGCTGGACTATGAAAACCTGGGCAAGCAGATCATCTGGGATATGGTTCCCGAAGGTGGCGGCCAATACGACAGCGGCAAGATCTGGGCACCGGATCGCGGCAAGACCTACAGTTCAAAGATGACCCTTGAAAGCCAGAACAAGCTGACGGTCAAAGGCTGTGCGGCTGGCGGTCTGATTTGCCGCGGCCAGACGTGGACACGCGTTCAGTAATCGTCACGGCGCCCAGGTCAGAAAATTGCCGATCATACGCAGGCCGATATCCTGACTTTTCTCAGGGTGAAACTGCATTCCAACCATCGTGTCACGGCCTATTACGGCCGTGACCTTTTGGCCATAATCCACATATGCTAACCGTTGGCCGGGGTCATCGACCTGAAAATGGTAGGAGTGGACAAAATAGGTGTGATCGCCTGATTTGATGCCCGCAAAAACAGGGTGATCACTGTCCAGCATCAGATTGTTCCATCCCATATGCGGCACCTTCAGCGCCTGATCCGAAGGCTCGATTCGCACCACGTCACCAGCAATCCAGCCAAGTCCGTCCGTCTCGCTGTACTCATGGCCTTTGGTGGCCATCAGTTGCATCCCCACACAGATTCCCAGAAACGGGCGCCCTTTTCGTTCGACCGCTTCGACAAGTGCGTCGTAAATGCCTTTGTGTCCGCGCAACTCTGCCGCGCAGGCCGGAAAGGCGCCGTCGCCCGGCAACACAAGACGGTCCGCACGCGAAACGGTATCTGCGTCCGAAGTGACGATAATCTCACCGGCGTCCATTTCGCGTGCCATACGCTGAAACGCCTTTTCCGCCGAATGCAGATTGCCGCTTTCATAGTCGATAATGGCCGTCAGCATCTACAGCGCGCCTTTGGTCGAGGGGATCGCATCCGCCTTGCGCGGGTCCGTTTCAACCGCACTGCGCAAAGCGCGGGCAACGGCCTTGAACGCAGCTTCGGCGATGTGGTGGCTGTTCAGACCGTGCAGACGGTCGACATGCAGGGTTATACCGCCATGTGTGCTGAGCGCCTGAAAGAATTCGCGCACCAGCTCGGTGTCGAACGTGCCAATCTTTGAGGTCGGAAAATCGACATTCCAGATCAGGAACGCGCGACCTGACAGGTCCAGTGCACAGCGGACCTGAGCGTCGTCCATAGGCAAATGACATTCGCCATAGCGCCGGATGCCTTTCTTGTCGCCCAACGCCTGTGCC
>JBCCIK010000073.1:0-17425 GCA_039028255.1 Pseudomonadota bacterium
GTGGCACAGACAGACACACATGTGTTCCTGCGCAATCGCTGTTACGGGTCCGGGGTGGACCGGGTCGGCAAAATCGGCCGCGCCGTGGCACAGGGGCATCTGGACGGGGGCGTTTTGCCGGTTGTCAAACACATACCGGGCCACGGGCGCGCAACTTTGGACAGCCATCATGATCTGCCGCATGTTCCGCTGACGCTCGAAACGCTTGAAGTGCAGGATTTCGCCCCGTTCCGTGCGTTGAATGACCTACCGCTGGGGATGACGGCGCATCTGGTTTATGATCAGATCGATCCGCAGCCCGCCACGATTTCCGCACCTATGATGCAGCTGATCCGCGACAGTATCGGATTTGACGGGCTGATCATGACCGATGACATTTCAATGAAGGCATTGAACGGATCGTTGTCTGATCTGTCGCAATCTGCTTTGCAGGCCGGATGCGATGTGGTGCTGCATTGCAATGGCACATTTGCCGAGCGTGCCGAGGTAATGCAGGCCGCAGGCCAGATGTCAGCAGCGGCGCAGTCCCGCGCAGACCGGGCGCTGGCTATGCGCACATCCCCTCGGGAACTTGACATCCAGGCCGCCGAGGCGGAACTATCTGCCCTAATGGGCGGGCAGGTGTATGAACGATAACCTTTTCAGCGAAGAACCGGTCTCGGTCGCCGATCGGCTGGCTGCCGAAGCGCTGATTGTCGACGTGGACGGATTCGAAGGTCCGCTGGACGTTCTGCTGACATTATCGCGGACGCAAAAGGTCGACCTGCGCAAGATATCGGTTCTGGCACTGGCACAGCAATATCTGACCTTTGTTGAAAAGGCCCGTGCCTTGCGAATTGAGCTGGCAGCGGATTATCTGGTCATGGCCGCCTGGCTGGCCTTTCTGAAATCCCGGCTGCTGTTGCCGCCGGACCCGGATGACGATGGCCCCTCGGGCGAAGAACTGGCCGCGCATCTGGCGTTTCAGCTTGAACGCCTGCAAGCCATGCGCGACGCCGCCGCGCGACTGATGGCGCGCGATCAGCTGGGGCGTGATTTTTTCAGGCGCGGGCAGGGCGAAGATGTCCGCAGGATACGAAAGGTCACTTACTCGGCCACATTGCTGGACCTGATGCAGGGCTATGCGCGCATCCGAACGCGCGACGAATTCCGGCCATTCACGATGGACCGGGACGCGGTGTTCACCATGGAACAGGCGCTGGAACGGATGCGGCCGCTGATCGGGTTTGCCGGCACCTGGACGGATATGGAAACCTATCTGCCTGGCGGATGGGATACCGATCCGGTGCGTCGGCGCTCGGCCACTGCCGCGACCTTTGCGGCCTCGCTTGAACTGGTCAAAGAAGGACAAATGGAAATCAAGCAGAGCGACACCTTCGCGCCCATACATCTGCGAAAAAGGACTGACACTCGTGATTGATGGCCCTGACGAAACCGGCACCGGGACCCTGTTCGAAGCACCACCCCTGGCAGAACAGGAACGGATGGTCGAAGCCGTTCTGTTCGCCAGCGCCGAACCCGTAAGCGTTGGCGATCTGGAAGCGCGCATGCCGCACGGGTCTGATGCTGCACAAGCGCTTGAATTGCTGCAAAAGCGGTACGAAGGCCGGGGTGTCCGTGTCGTCAGGGTCGGCGACGCATGGGCCATCCGCACCGCGCCGGACCTGGGATTTCTGATGCAGAAAGAAACGGTTGAGACGCGCAAGCTTAGCCGTGCGGCGATCGAAACTCTGGCCATCGTGGCCTATCATCAACCGTGTACGCGGGCTGAGATCGAAGAGATACGAGGTGTGTCCGTCTCGCGCGGAACAATCGATCAGCTGCTGGAAATGGAATGGATCAGGCTGGGCCGCCGTCGCATGACCCCGGGGCGTCCGGTGACCTTTGTGGTCACGCCGCAATTTCTGGATCATTTCGGTCTGGAAAACGCGCGCGATCTGCCCGGTCTCAAAGAACTGCGCGCCGCCGGTCTGCTGGAAAACCGACCGCCTCCGGGTGCGGGTCTGCTGGTTGAAGGTGCAGAAGAAGAGGACAAGGATGATCAGAGCGAGATGTTCGAAGAAGAGTGATCACACCGCCCTTTTTTGGCCGTTTGGAACGCCTATCTGATGGCACGGGAACACAGGAGCTGAGCCATGAATGCAAATCGGATCATAGACATGATCGTACGTCAGGTGGTGCGCCGCCTTGTGACCCGCGGCGTGGACAAAGGGTTTGACATGATGGGTCGGAAAGCCGGACAAGACCAGCAGGACGGACCGGCCGCAAACCATCCCGAGGCTCAAAAACAGATGTCGGACAGCGCCAACCGACAGAAACAGAACATCAGATACGCGCAGCGCATGACCCGCCAGATGCGCCGGTTCATGAGGTTTTGAAACCTACTCCATCATCTTGAAATGTTTAGATAGTTTTAGCCCTTGTCCCTGATAGTTCGAGGCTATTCCCGCGCCGTATAGCTGAGTGGGCATTGCGGCCATCTTTTCATACACCAGTCGACCAACGACCTGTCCATGCTCCAATACAAACGGGGCCTCGTGACAGCGAACCTCCAGCACGCCCCGCGACCCGGCACCGCCTGCGGCGGCGTGACCAAAACCGGGATCGAAAAAGCCCGCATAGTGCACCCGGAATTCCCCGACCATGGCCAGATACGGGGCCATCTCGGCAGCGTACATGGGTGGAATATGAACCGCTTCGCGGCTGACAAGGATATAGAACGCGCCCGGATCCAGAATGATACGCCTATCGCGGGTGCGCACCTCTTCCCAGTATTCCTGCGGATCATATTCCCCGATGCGGTCCAGATCGATGACGCCGGTATGTGGTTTGGCGCGATATCCGACCAGATCGGTTTCGGGCAATTGCAGATCGACAGAAAACCCCAGCCCGTCCTGAATCACGGCAAGCCCGTCCACCAGCGGGGACTCGGCATGCAGCGCGGTCAGTTCTGTATCGTTCAGCACCGCCTGTCCGCGTCGGAATCTGATCTGGTTCAGGCGCATCCCGGGACGGACCAGAACCGAAAACGACCGCGGACAGATTTCGGCGTATAGCGGACCTGAGTAACCAACAGGCACCCGGTCGAACTCGGTACCGCCATCGGTGATGGTGCGCGTCAGCAGGTCCAGCCGCCCGGTCGAGCTTTTGGCGTTGGCCACCGCACTGATGTCGGCGGGCAGGGCAAGCGATTCCATCAGCGGCACCAGATAGACGCAGCCCTTTTCCAGAACGGCCCCTTCTGAAATGTCGATGCGGTGCATCTCGAACTCGGACAGGCGATCCGCGACCGAACGTCCGTCGCCCGCCAGAAACGAGGCGCGAATACGATAAGCGACTGTTCCCAAACGCAGATCAAGGCTGGCTGGCTGTACTTGTGCGGCAATGACATCAGTGCTGGCGGTAATCTCTCCGCGCTCGATCATTGTTTCGATCTGCTGGTTCGGGCATACCCCTGTCATCGCGATCCCCCCTGATGCCAGAGCGGGATCTGGCCTGTGTGCCGTAAACGTCGGTATGTTTTGGTCGGGCTAGCAGGACTCGAACCTGCGACCTTCCGTCCCCCAGACGGACGCGCTACCAGGCTGCGCCATAGCCCGACGATGGGGTGTTCATAACGGTTTTCCCGGCAGGGGCAAGAGGAAAACATTGCCTGTTTCTTATCCTGCCGCCCGCTGATCTACCCGGTCCAGCCACAGTCGCAGATCCTTGGCAAGCGGCGCGATCCGGCTGAGAAGTTCGCCATCAAAATCCGACCGGTTCCATGCCAGCGATGCAATCCCGCCCATCAGCGGCGCGTCATCCAGTACGGGTTCTTTGGGCGGGGTTGATGGGGGCTGATCGGCTTGTTCCGTTTCACTGCGCTGTGTTTGCGCGACAGGTGCGTTCAGGTCCATACGGATTTGCTCGGTCGGCGCCGGTTGCGGTGCCGCGGGCACCGCTGATTTGCTGGCTTCGGCTACAGATGTCTCGCCATCATCCAGCGGTTGCGCCAGATCGGCAACATAGCCGACGCCTTTTTCCCGCAATATGCGCTGCACACCTTTGATCGTTATTCCATCCTCGTGCAGCAGCTTTTGGATACCACCCAACAACCGCATGTCGTTGGGACGGTAATACCGTCGACCCCCGGCGCGTTTCACAGGTTTGACCTGGGTGAACCGGCTTTCCCAGAATCGCAGCACATGGGCCTGCACACCCAACCATTCCGCAACCTCGCTGATGGTACGAAATGCGTCTGGGGACTTGCTCATCTCTGAGATGCCTTCGGGTTATTTGCGGTTCCCGGCTGCAACGCGATCCTTCATCAGATGTGATGGACGAAACGTCAGCACGCGGCGGGGCTGGATAGGGACTTCTTCGCCGGTTTTCGGGTTGCGGCCGATCCGGGCGGTTTTGTCCCGGACGCTGAAGGTGCCAAAGGACGAAATTTTGACCTGCTCGCCGCGCACCAGGGCGTCGGACATGTGGTTCAGAACGCTTTCAACCAGCTGTGCGCTTTCATTGCGTGAAAGGCCAACCTCACGAAAGACGGCCTCGCTCAGATCCATTCGGGTCAGTGTTTTATCGCCCATACCAATTCCCCTGTTGCTACCAGAGCATAGGGTCAGGGCAAATTCGCTGTCAATATCAATGAATTGCAAGAGGCCACGTAAGCCGGAATGTGCCGGTTCACCAGCGCAGTACAACCGACCCCCAGGCCAGACCGCCGCCGATTGCCTCGGTCACCAGCAGATCGCCGGGCTTGAACTGGCCGCGCTCGTTGGCAATCGACATGGCCAGGGGTATCGAGGCAGCCGATGTATTGCCGTGATCCTGCAACGTGACCACAACATGATCCATGGGCACGCCCATTTTTCTGGCGGTGCCCTGAATGATGCGGATATTGGCCTGATGTGGCACAATCCAGTCCACGTCGTCATTGGTCAGCCCGGCCTGTCCCAACGCCGTTTCCGCCGTTTGAGTCAGTCGCTCGACCGCCTGCCGAAACAATTGATTGCCCTTCATGCGCAGATAGCCGGTGGTTTGCGTGGAAACGCCCCCGTCGACATACAGCAGATCCCTGTAGCGCCCGTCCGAATTCAGATCGGTTGCCAGAATACCGCGATCCTGACCGGTACCGTCGCCCTCGTGTTGTTCCAGAATCAGGGCTCCGGCGCCGTCTCCGAACAGAACGCAGGTCGCCCGGTCGGTCCAGTCCATGATTCGAGAGAATGTTTCCGCCCCGATCACCAGTACGCGCTTTGCCTGACCTGACAGAATCAGCGCATTCGCATTGGTCAGCGCAAAAACAAAGCCCGCGCAGACAGCCTGCACGTCAAAGGCAAAACCCCGGGTCATACCCAGCGCGGACTGCACCATGGTTGCCGCTGACGGAAACGTCAGATCTGCGGTCGAGGTGGCCAGAATAATCGCATCAATGTCGTCGGCCGTCAGCCCCGCGTTTTCCAAGGCGGCATTGGCGGCATGGGTTGCCAGAATGGATGTTGTTTCGTTGTCGGCTGCAAAATGGCGCCGTTCGATCCCCGAGCGGGTCCTGATCCATTCATCCGACGTATCCAGTGTCTTTTCGAATTCGGAATTGGGGACAACGCGCTCTGGCAAATAATGTCCGACACCTACAACGACTGAACGGCCTGCCATGTTGGGGTACTGCCTTCTTTGTTATTTTTCCGCCTGCGGCGCAGCATGCGCGGCATCTTGTGCAAGCTCGGCCGTGGATGCAACCCGTGCTGCCAATTTTTCGGCAAAGCCGGACTGGGCCAGGGTAAAGGCCAGTTTCACCGCAGCCGAAACCCCGGTTGAATCTGCGCCACCATGCGATTTGACGACCGTGCCGTTCAGACCCAGAAATACCCCGCCGTTCACCCGCCGCGGGTCGATCCGCTTTCTCAGACGGTTCAGCGAGGTAATGGCAAGAATAGACGCCAGACGCGACAAGGGCGTGTATTTGAACGCCTGCCGCAGAAGATCGCCGATCAGACTGGCCGTGCCTTCGCCTGTTTTGATGGCGACGTTGCCGGTAAAGCCATCCGTGACAATGACATCTGCCGTGTCACCGGGAATGTCGCTGCCTTCAACAAAGCCCGCAAAGTCGAAATTGGCAGAATCTGCAAACTCCGAGATCATGGCGTGGGCTTCTTTCAATTCGGCCCGGCCTTTGTGTTCTTCGGTGCCAACGTTCAAAAGTCCGATCCGGGGGCGATGCAGCGCCATGCCGTTGCGTGCGTATGACGCACCCATCAGGGCGTATTGCAACAGATCCTTGGCATCGGCGCGCACATCCGCGCCGACATCCAGCATCACGTTGAATCCCTGGGGGTTGCGCGATGGCCACAGTATTGCGATGGCCGGGCGGTTCACACCCGGCAGTTTGCGCAGCCGCATCATCGACAGCGCCATCAGCGCGCCGGTATTGCCGCAGGACACGGCGCCGTGCGCCTCGCCTTCGCGTACTGCGTCGATCGCGGACCACATCGATGTCTGTTTACCGCTGCGCACAACCTGGCTGGGCTTGTCCTGCATCGTGACGATGTCAGGGCAATCACGAAAAACGACGCGCCCATCCAGAACACGCCGTTTTGCAACAAGCTTGCGCAGTACACTTTCCTGACCGTGCAGAAGAAAACCGATGTCCGGATTTTTCTTAGCCGATTTCGCAATGCCTGCAATGACAACCGCCGGACCGGAATCCCCGCCCATCGCGTCAACCGAGATAACGATACGTCCGGGTTGCTTGGGCTGCGCCGTCATGCCTTGGCCTGCGCTCGATCAGTTTAGGCCGCGTCTTCGTCCAGGTCGATTTCGTCGGCCTGAGTGATGACTTCACGATCATCATAATGGCCGCATGCGCCACAGACGTGGTGCGGGCGCCTCAGTTCGCCACAGTTCGGGCATTCGTTCGGGTTTGCAGCAACCAGAGCGTCGTGTGCGCGGCGATTGTTGCGACGCGACTTGGAAACTTTGTTCTGTTGGACGGCCATGGTCTCAACCTTTGTC
The DNA here is from genome assembly GCA_039028255.1 of Pseudomonadota bacterium. Taxonomy (GTDB): domain Bacteria; phylum Pseudomonadota; class Alphaproteobacteria; order Rhodobacterales; family Rhodobacteraceae; genus Ruegeria. The sequence goes on from JBCCIK010000073.1 coordinate 7,000, forward strand.
TGACTAAGGGCTGGCAGATTCGCGGCCAACCGGGTTTCATATTTCGTTTTATCGTGGTTTGACGCGCGTTTAGGGGACAAGCCCCGAAATGTCCAACCCAAAATCCGATGAGCGCGCGAAAATACTGCGATTCTCGTCATGTTCAAGCGATTTTTCTGGCCGCCTGCTATGACAGGCATTCCGGCCTTTGTCACTTGTCTTTTTTCATGGCATCGCGCAATTCCGCCAATCCGGCAAAGGGTTTGACATCTTCGTCCGTCAACGCTTGTTTGCCCGGTTCGGTATAGTTGGCCTGGTCCAGTTCCGCGTCGGTTTTGCGCGGATATTGCGGCAGCGCAAGTGAAAGGGCTTCGATCATGACCTGTTCCAGATCGATCCGGTCTTGCAGCGGTTCGGTTTCGTCATCGGTGGGCACTTCAAACTCGGGCTCGTCCGGATCAGACCAGTCCGCAACAAATATACGGCTGACCGGAATGTCGAGCCGCGTTGTGACCGGCTCCAGCGTGACCACGCACGGCTGGACCACTGTGGCGCCAAGCTGCGCCGTAAGGACCCAGTCGCGTTTGTCCTGTGCTGCGATCCGACCGGCAAAGCTGAGCTTGCGCAGCGCCAGCAGTGAGAGGGCGGTCTTCACCGCCTCTAACGCCTGACCTTCAGGGCGCAGGTCAAAGGCGGTGGGTGCGTTCTGCGGCAGATCCGCAACCCTGAGAGATGTAACGTTGCTCATTCGTGACCCTTTCATATGTTGAACCGGGGCACCGGTTTCTGTAAGCGGATAGGGGCCGTAATGGACCAAGGCAAGAGGGTGCGCATGTTGAAGGGTGTGAACAGGGTTAGGCTGGCGATCAGATCGGCTGTGGCGATTGCCTGTTTGGCGGCTGTTTGGGGGTGTACCCCGATCTTCAAGAATCATGGCTATGTGCCGCCGGCGGATGAACTGGCGGAAATCACGGTCGGGCAGGACACCCGCGAAACCGTGTCCGAGGCAATAGGCGCACCGGGCGCATCCGGCGTGGTACAGGATTCGGGCTATTACTATGTGGCGTCGCGTGTGCGCCATTATGGGCCCAAACGGCCCGAGGTTGTGTCCCGCGAACTGGTGGCGATCAGCTTTGACCAGCGCGGTGTTGTCCGCAATATCGAACGCTTTGGGCTTGAGGACGGTATCGTCGTGCCGCTGGAACGCAGGGTCACGGATTCCGGCGTTCAGGACAAAGGCTTCCTGCGGCAGCTTCTGGGCAACATCGGCAACTTTAATCCGGCCGCCATTCCGGGTGCCAGCAACTAAGGCCCGCTGCGGTTTTGTGATCGTCATGAGACAGTCACATGTCTTGTGGTATCGCGCGGACAACGGAATATTGGGTCAGCAACCTTGGAGGATGCGACCATGGCCAGAGCAGTGTTGTTGACCAAAGGGCGCTATCAGGCCCGTCTGGCGCAGTCGCCTCGGGATCTGGCGGCGGCCCGGGCTTTGCGAACGCTGGCCTTTGATACCGGGCAGCTGGATCGTGATGCATATGATGCGCGATGCGTACATGTTCTGGTCGAGGATCTGCACGCCAAAGGGGCGCTGGTGTGTTGCTTTCGCATGCTGATGATGCGGCATGGCGGCGAAATCGGGCGCAGTTATTCGGCGCAGTTTTACGATCTGTCCAGTTTGCAGGATTTTGATGGGCGAATGGTGGAAATGGGTCGCTTTTGCGTGAATCCCGACCGCACTGATCCGGATATCCTGCGCATAGCCTGGGGCGCGATGACCGCTTACGTGGATCAAAACGGGGTCGAGATGCTGTTTGGCTGTTCGTCATTTGCGGGTACGGAAACGGCCGAGTATCTGGATGCGTTCGCCATGCTGAAACACCGGCATCTGGGACCGAAACGCTGGTTGCCGCGCGTCAAGGCGCCCGATGTGTTCCGATTTGCCGCCCGCCTGCGACGGCGCCCGGACGCCAGAAAGGCGATGTTGCGCATGCCGCCGCTGCTGCGCACCTATCTTTTGATGGGAGGATGGGTCAGCGATCACGCGGTGGTGGACAGGAACATGAACACATTGCACGTGTTCACGGGGCTTGAAATCGGTGCGATTCCCCCGGCGCGGAAACGCCTGCTGCGGGCGGTGGCCGGGTAAGTCCGTATTTGTGACGAGAAGAAGCAAGGCGTTGACGCGCCAGCCCGGCCGGTTTAGCTGGCGGGCATGGCAAGACAACCCTTATTGCAGCTGTCCGGTATTTCTCTGACCTATGGGGGCAACCCGGTGTTTTCCGGTCTGGATTTGCTGATCCAGCCCGCCGACCGTGTAGCTCTGGTGGGGCGCAACGGGTCTGGCAAATCCACCTTGATGAAAGTGATGGCCGGCAACGTTGAACCCGATCAGGGCGATATCGTCATGCCGCCCGGTAAATCCGCAGGATATATGGAGCAGGACCCGAACATGGACGGGTTCGCCACACTGGGCGATTATGCGTCCAGCGGCTTGCAACCGGGCGAATTGTACAAGGTCGAGCGCGCCGGCGAGGGGTTGAAGTTTGACCCGGACCGTCCTGTGCAAACAGCGTCAGGAGGTGAAAGGCGGCGGGCGGCTCTGGCCAAACTGATGGCCGAGGCGCCGGACCTGATGCTGCTGGATGAACCGACCAATCACCTGGATATCGAAGCCATCGCCTGGCTGGAACGGGAACTGGGCGCTACGCGGGCCAGCTATGTGCTGATTTCTCACGACCGCGCGTTTTTGCGGGCCCTGACGCGGGCAACGCTTTGGATAGATCGCGGCGTTGTGCGTCGTCAGGAACGGGGATTCGAGGCGTTTGAAGCCTGGCGCGACAAGGTTTGGGAAGAGGAGGATCAGCAGCGCCACAAGCTGAACCGGCTGATCAAGTCCGAAGCCCGTTGGGCGGTTGAAGGGATCAGCGCCCGCCGGAAACGGAACCAGGGCCGGGTGCGGGCGTTGCAAGCGCTGCGGGCAGAGCGGGCCATTCAGATCAAGCGTCAGGGCACTGCTGCGATGGCGTTGGATTCGGGTTCCAAATCGGGCCGCAAGGTGATCGAGGCGCAGGCGATCTCAAAAGACTTCGGCGACACGCCGATCGTGCGCAACTTTGATCTTTTGGTGCAGCGGGGCGATCGCGTCGCCTTTGTCGGGCCCAATGGGGTGGGCAAGACAACCCTGTTGAAGCTGCTTTTGGGGCAGGAGGCCCCGGATACAGGCTCGGTCACGCTTGGCACCAATCTTGAGATTGCGATGTTTGACCAGACCCGGGCGCAACTTGATCCCGAGATGACACTCTGGGACAGTCTGACGGGCGACCCCGAAATGCGGGTGTCGGGCAAGGCCGATCAGGTGATGGTTGGCGGGCGGCCCAAACACGTTGTGGGATATCTCAAAGAGTTTCTGTTCGATGAACGGCAGGCCAGAGCGGCCGTCAAATCCTTGTCTGGCGGTGAAAGGGCGCGTCTGTTGCTGGCCAAGCTGATGGCGAAGCCTTCGAACCTTCTAGTGCTGGATGAACCGACCAACGATCTGGATATAGAAACGCTGGACCTGTTGCAGGAGTTGCTGGACGACTATGACGGCACTGTGCTGCTGGTCAGCCATGATCGGGATTTCCTGGACCGGGTGGCTACAACAACAGTTGCGATGCAAGGCAACGGGCGGGTCACAACCTATGCCGGAGGCTGGTCGGACTACATCGCACAACGTGGCGATGTCGACGATCAAAAGCATTCTAAAACAAAGAGTTCAAAGACGAAAGTAAAGCAACTGGAAAAACCCAGGGCGGGCTTGTCGTTTTCGGAAAGACATCGTCTTGAGCAGCTTCCGGCGGAAATTGCAAGGCTTGAGGCCGAAATTGCCAAACTGGAAGAGCTGATGTCGGACCCCGAGCTTTTCACGCGCGAGCCGGTCAAATTCGAGAAGGCCAGCCAGGCTTTGGTGGAGCGGCAGGGCAAACTTGCGGCTTCAGAAGACGAATGGCTGATGCTGGAGGAAAAGGCTGAAAACGCCTAGCGCATGCGCAACGCACCGTCGATGCGGATGACCTCGCCGTTCAGATACCCCATTTCAACGATGAACGCGGCCAGACGTCCGTATTCATCGGGATCGCCCAGCCGGGCCGGATTGGGCACATCGGCGGCCAGTTGCTGTTGTATCTCGTCGGGCAAACCGGCCAGCATGGGTGTCATGAAAATGCCGGGGGCGATGGTCATGACCCGAACGCCCGACGATGCCAGATCGCGGGCCATCGGCAACGTCATACCAACCACACCGCCCTTTGAAGCAGCATAAGCCACCTGACCCTTCTGTCCGTCGAAAGCGGCAATAGATGCGGTATTGATGATAACCCCGCGTGCGCCGTCCGGTTCTGGATCGTTGCGGGCCATTTCAGCCGCTGCAAGGCGGGCAACATTGAATGTGCCGACCAGATTGACGTCGATCGTGTGTTGAAATGCGTCCAGCGGGTGTGGCCCATCGCGGCCAACCGTCTTGATGCCGGCGGCAATTCCGGCGCAGTTGATCGCGGCTGTAACGCGCCCCATTCTGCTGGTTGCCAATGCAACGGCTGCCGCGGCCGAGGCTTCGTCTGTTACATCTGTTTGAATAAAGAACCCGCCTATGTCGGCCGCGACCTTTTCCCCCTGTTCCGCGTCGCGGTCCAGTATCGTGACCTGCGCGCCCTTGCTGGCAAGGTGACGCGCTGTGGCTTTGCCAAGACCCGATGCGCCGCCGGTAATAAGCGCGGCGGTAGAAGATACGTGCATGGATGCCCTCTTGCCTTGTTAATATGAACGTTTGTTCATTTGATCCCAAGTGATTTTGCATGTCCACAGACTTGACTTTTGTTTCTCAAGGCAAACTCAAGTTTTCCTAATCTGCCCTTAATGTTCGGCACCCATCTGAGCCTCGATAGCAATGTCGCGATGATAACAGTGTCGCGATTGCGTGACGCCGCAAAAGGAGTGATACGTGATGCAAAAGGGTAAGAAACTGTGGATGGCTGCCTGGGTTGCAGCGCCGATCTTTGGGCTCGTGGCTGCAAGCAGCGCTGCGGCTGCGCCAGAGGTATGTGATTGGAGAACCGCTCGGGATGCCGCAAATAGCGGAGATTATGCGACCATGTGCGAGTGCGCACAGGTCACACCTAGTTTCCTGAAGCGCCTGCAAAGCCGGTCCGATTTTGAAACGACGCTGTTGAATACCGGAGAGATGTGTCCGGGGCTTGCCGCGTTGCTGACGGATCTGCCAACCGCGTCGATTGCGGCCGCAACGTCGAACGGCGGTATTGATCGCAGCTCGGACAGTAACAGCGGCGGTGGATCGGGTGGCGGCGGTGGCGGCAACCCGGGCGACGGGGGTGGTGACAACCCCGGTGACGGCGGTGGCGACGGTCCCGGCAATGGCGGTGGCGACGGCCCCGGCAAGGGCGGCGGCAAAGGCGGCGACGGCAAAGGTGGCGGCAAAGGCGGCGGCAAAGGCGGTGACGGCAAAGGCGGCGGCAAAGGCGGCGACGGCAAAGGCGGTGGCAAAGGCGGCGGCGGCAAAGGCGGCGACGGTAAAGGCGGCGGCAAAGGCGGCGACGGTAAAGGTGGTGGCAAAGGCGGCGGTAAAGGAAAACGCTGATCGTTTAGCCAGCCAAACCCCATAAACACAGCGGCCGCCCCAGTGGCGGCCGCTTTTGCTTTATTTGTATCTGCTTGCTTTGATGCACGAAAAGCTGCATCCGCGCGTGCCCGACCGGGCCGAGGCTGTTTGCTGTGGCCGAGTGCGCAATCAGTGTTTCGCCGTATCAGCCAAGCTGAACCAACGCGTGACGCTTTTTACCTGCGCTCAGTTTTATCGGTGTGCACAGCGCGTCCGCATCAATCATCAATCCGGCATCTGTCAGCGGCGCGTCGTCCAGCCGGGCGCCGTTCTCGGCGATCAGGCGTTTGGCTTCCTTGCCTGATTTGGCCAGACCGGATTTCACGATCAGTTGCACGATGGAGATGCCGTCACCCAGGTCAGCCGCGCTGAGCGTCAGGGTGGGCAGGTCGCCTCCGACGCCGCCTTTCTCAAAAACCTCGTGCGCGGTGGATGCGGCTGTTTGCGCCGCATCGGCACCGTGCAGCAGGGTGGTGACCTCATTGGCCAGACGGATTTTAGCCTCGTTGATCTCGGACCCTTGCAAAGCAGCCAAGCGATCGCATTCGTCGATGGGCAACTCGGTAAAGATTTTCAGGAACCGGCCCACATCGGCATCGGTGGTGTTGCGCCAGAATTGCCAGAATTCGTAGGCCGACAGCATGTCTCCGTTCAACCACACGGCACCGCCCTGCGATTTGCCCATCTTGCGGCCATCGCTGGTGGTCAGCAGGGGCGTGGTCAGGCCGTAGATCTCGTGATCCAGCACCCGGCGGGTCAGGTCGATACCGTTGACGATATTGCCCCACTGATCCGACCCCCCCATTTGCAGCACGCACCCATAGCGGCGGTTCAGTTCCAGGAAGTCATAGGCTTGCAGGATCATGTAGTTGAATTCAAGAAAGCTGAGCGATTGTTCGCGATCCAGACGGGATTTTACGGATTCGAACGACAGCATCCGGTTGACCGAGAAATGCCGCCCGATGTCACGCAGAAATTCCAGGTAATTCAGATTGTCCAGCCATTCGGCATTGTTCAGCATCAATGCACCGGTTTCGGTGTCGTCATAGGACAGGTACTTTGAGAATACCTTTTTCATGCCTGCGATGTTGGCGTCTATCTGTTCTGGACCCAGCAGGGGCCGTTCGTCTGACCGGAAAGAAGGGTCGCCCACCTTGGTGGTGCCGCCGCCCATCAGGGTGATCGGCTTGTGGCCGGTCTTTTGCAGCCAGCGCAGCACCATGATGTTCATCAGATGACCCACATGCAGCGACTGCGCCGTCGCGTCATATCCGATATAGGCTGTTTGCACCCCGTTGATCAGCGCGTCGTCCAGCCCTTGATAATCGGTGCAGTCGGCCAGAAAGCCGCGCTCGATCATCGTGGCGATGAAATCCGATTTGGGGTGGTAACTCATGATGTTCACCAGCCTTGTGTCTTGGCCCCTGCGGTGAGGGCGGGTACAGATGCCGGGCCAGCGCGTATCAATGCGGACCCGCGTCGTCACGATGTCCTGATTTCGTGCGACCGCCTTCTAATTCCCTAAGTCTTTCGGAATGTCCAGCCGTTAGGCTCTGGGCAGGGCGCGTTGGTATTGAACAGGATTGATTGCGCAGGCGCGGTCCGCCCGTGATCCATCACACGGACGATCCGACGCGGCGCGTCGCGCTGGTGTCACGCGGTTTCTTTTCCCGCAATGTATCCGGCCAGCACACCCAACAGCCCGACAATGGCGGCCAGGCTTTCATTACTTGACGAAAAGACCGCGACAAACCCGGCCACCAAAGCAAGGATCAGCGCAATCACCGAAAGGCTCAGCACCCGAATATAGCTGATCGACATTCCAAATATCAGATTGTCGGACGCCAGCCTGTTCAGGGCTTCATCCGCGTAATCGAAAGCCTGTGGGCTGCGGCCTTCTTGCACAACCACATAGCTGATCACGCGATCAACCTGATTTTCCAGTGCTTCGACGGTGATCAGTTTGGCGGCGCCGAAGGGGACAACCCGCGTCGCATAAGCGGGACTGGAAAAATCCACATGCCCATATCGCGCCATAAAACTGTTTTTCGCCTGGTTCAGCAGATCATCGTTGATTGAAAGGCTGCTTTCCTGCGCTTCCAACGTCGCTGTTCGTTTTGTCTGCAAGTCTTTTAAATCGTGTTCGGAATTGTTCGAAATACCCATGGATCGAGCCTCATCGCAGTTTAAAAATCGCTTCGAGTGCAAAGGAATGATGTGTTAGGTAGATCGGCCTACCTTACACCAACAGGGAAGTCAGAACCAGAATTCGCGGCCTGGTTGCATATAATTTGTGCAGTGGTGCGCAGGGGCCAGCGCGTTGGGCAACGCGCCGGTTCTTGTCATCCGGCGGCCCTATTTCTGCTCAACTGTCTGGGGCCGGGCGGCAGATGGTGCGGTGGATTGGGTTGGTGGCAGTCCAAAGGCATAGATCATGGCAATCACGTTCAGAACGGCCAGCGCTATGATCGGAGTGACCGGATCCTGCAAATGGGCCACCGCGCCAAGAACGGTGGCAAACGCGATGCCCACAAGCCCGGCGGTCACGTCCCCCAGGGCAACCAGATAAGGCCGCTCTTTTTCATTGGTCATCTCGATGATGTAGAGATAGCGACCAAGCAGAACGCCGTTGCCCCCAAGCGACAACAGCAGAATAGCTGCGGCAAACAGCCAGACGTTCTGCGCGTATCCCAGCAGGGTGAACACAAGGGCCAGCGTAGCGGACAAGGCCGATATCAAGCAGCCCAGCCACATCACCGGTTTCACCGAAATTCGCCCGCTGAGCCACCCCCACAGGATCGATCCGATCACAACCCCGGCGCTGGCGCCAATCACGAAATAGCTGAGCGAGTGCTTTGTGCCGACATGGTAGGTTGCGGCGTGGATCGTATAAAACGGCATTGCCAGTTCGACCGAAATGAACAGCATCCGCGCCACCAGAAATTTCCGGTACCACGGATAGGCCATTCCTGTCTTGAAGCCTTTGGTCAGTTCGACCAGCGGCTTTGTTTTTTTTCGAGGTTCGGCGGGAACGGGAACTTCGTCTTCGAAAATACGGACCCCGGCAAAGCTGATGCCGGCTGCAAACATCGCGGCCACGCCGCACCACATGACCACGATATGGCGCTGCATGGGCTGGTCTGACACCAATAGGTCCTTGGTGAACCACACAACAATGATCGCCAGAACGCCTGATATGGTTGCCTGGGCAAAGACCATGCGGTTGCGTTTGTGGCCAGGAACGGAAACGCCGTAAATCTGGCTGGTGCCCAGACTGGTGATGCCCTGACACAGCCCCATGATCATGGCGGTGAGCAAAAACAGCAATACCACCATCACTTGTGGCAGGTCCGTTGCGAACAGGGCAACAACGGCCAGAATGGCACCGGTCAGGATATTGGGGATATACACGGCCAGCTTGGCACGGGTCACCCGATTGATCAGGGGTGATACGAAGATCTCGGCAATCAACCGGGCGCCGGTCACAAACGGCAACAGAAGTCCTGCTATGAATGTGGGCGCACCAAGTGCCAGATACAGGAATGGAAGCACCAGACGCGGGTTGACCAGTTGTCCTCCGATCGTTGCCATCGCGCCGGACCAGAAAATCAGTTGATAGTTACGGCTTTCGACCTTGTGACCGCTTTTTGGTATATCTGTCTGACCCATGGGTTGATCGTCGTGCTTCTGAATTTGCTGTTTTGGTGTCCGGTAATGTTTGCGCAATCGGCGGGAATTCGCAACGCCAATAGGGGCGTCGTGTCGGATTTGCGCTGCTGAGATCAAAAAACAACGCCAACCCGGTGCAATACGCTTGCTTTGCCGCCGCGTCCGGGGGCAGTTTGAAGCCGCTGCAACCCACAGGCGAACCAAAAGGCACGCAGCGATAACTTGCAGGAGATCAGCGTGAAGCCGTCCAACAAGACCAATACAGCCATTCGGGCGGTCGGGGCGATGTCGGGAACATCTCTCGACGGGGTTGATACGGCTGTTGTGGAAACCGATGGTCAACGGATTTTCGGCTTTGGCGACAGCGGATACCGTGCCTATTCCGATACCGAGCGGGCGTTGCTGCGCACAGCTCTGGGTCGCTGGCACGGACCACAGGTCGACGCCGCCGCTGAGCTTGTTACGTTCGCGCATGCCGAGGCATTGTCCGACTTTGAAGACATTGATCTGATCGGATTTCACGGTCAGACCCTTGCGCATGAACCGCGCGGCCGCGGCACCTTGCAGGTTGGCGACGGGCAAGGTCTGGCGCAGGCGCTGGGCCAGACGGTGGTCTGGGATTTTCGCAGCGACGATGTGGCGATGGGGGGCGAGGGTGCTCCGCTGGCTCCGTTTTTCCATTTCGCCTGCGCCAAATGGATCGAGGCAACCCGGCCGCTGTGTTTTCTGAATCTGGGCGGGGTTGGCAACCTGACCTATGTTGACCCGGCTTTTGACGGGCCTGAAACCCCCGGCGCATTGCTGGCCTTTGACACCGGCCCGGCCAATGCCCCGGTGGATGATCTGATGCAGGCTCGGCTGGGTCTGCCGATGGATCGGGACGGTCAGATTGCTCGGGGTGGCGTGGTCGAGGCCGGCGCACTGGAATTGTTTCTGGCCGAGCCCTTTTTCAACCGCATGCCGCCAAAATCGCTGGATCGCAACGATTTCTCTGAAATGATCGGGCTTGTGCAAGAGCTGAGCGATGCTGATGCGGTGGCAACCCTGACAGCCATGTGCGCGGCGGGTGTTGCGCAGGGCATGCAGCATTGTCCGAAATCGCCGTCACATGTGCTGGTGACA